>CAMTZV010000014.1 GCA_947086625.1 uncultured bacterium
TGACATCCAGGAAAAAATGTTTGAGGTGCTGGGCTTTACGAAGGAGCGGGCACACGAGCAGTTTGGTTTTCTGCTGGACGCGTTCTCCTACGGCGTGCCGCCGCACGCGGGGCTTGCCTACGGCGTCGACCGCATGATTATGCACATGGTACACGCCGAGTCCATCCGCGACGTGATGGCATTCCCGAAGGTGAAGGACGCCTCCGACCTCATGAGCGATGCGCCGGGGACGGTGGATGAAAAGCAGCTTGAAGAGCTTGGGATTGCGCTGAAGGATGGAGAGTAGCCGATGAAATTAAATACAATTTTAGGAAAAGAGCAGGTGACGCTCTCGTTTGAGGTGTTTCCGCCGAAGTCGGACGCGGATTTTGAGAGCGTGAAAAGGGCGGCGTACAACGTGGCGGCGCTGCACCCGGACTATATGAGCGTGACCTACGGCGCGGGCGGCAGCACGAGCCGGAATACGCTCGCTATCGCACAGGGTATCCAGAAGGAGTACGGCGTCCCCACGATCGCGCATCTGACGTGCGTGGGCGCGACAAAGGATTCGATCCAGAAGGCGCTTGCCGACATGCGCGCGGCGGGCGTGGAAAATGTGCTGGCGCTGCGGGGCGATCGGCCCGACTGGATGGAGGGCGAGCCGTTTACGGATTACCATTATGCGTCCGAGCTGGTGGATTCGATCCGGGAGTTCGGGGGCTTTTGCATTGGCGGCGCATGCTATCCCGAGGGGCACCCGGACGCGGAAAACAAGCGCGAGGACATTTTGAATCTAAAGCGCAAGGTGGACGCGGGCTGCGAATTTCTGACGACGCAGATGTTTTTCGACAATCACATTTTTTACAATTTCCTGTATCGTGCGAGGGAGGCCGGCATCACGGTCCCGATCATCCCGGGCATTATGCCGATCACGCGGGCGTCGCAGGTGAAAAATGCGGTGAAGCTCTCGGGCTGCAATATGCCGGAGCGCTTCATCAACATTGTGGATCATTTCGGGCAGAACAAGGATGCGATGCGCCAGGCGGGCATCGTGTACGCCGCCGGGCAGATCATTGACCTGATCGCAAACGGGATTAAGAATATCCATGTCTATTCCATGAATAATTCGCGGATGGTGCAGGGGATTCTGGAAAACCTTTCGGCGATCAAAGGGTAAATGTAACTATTCAGCCTACGGCTTCATAGTTACGGAATCCAGCCCATTTAAAGTTTGCCTGCGGCAAAGGGCTGGATTCTCTGGCTGAATGTACCTGTTCTTACGGACTTTGCAGTGATTGCAAAGTCCTGGGCTGAACTGTTACGGGTAAATCTTAAATTTTTATAAAATGGCTTTACAAACGAAAAAGATGTGCTACAATGTGAGCATATCTTTTTTTCGTATATCATTTTGTGTCCCGCCATTTCCGGCGGGACGAGACATAGAGTTTGCCGTTCGGCAGAATTTTTCCCGGAGTAAGACAACCAGACAACGGAGGTATTTGATTGTCTGAAAAGAAAATTATCGGTTTGTTTGGCGTCTGCCAGACGGACATTTGTATTTACATCGCTTCTGTTTTGCAAAACATGGGTCTGCGCGTCTGCGTGGTGGACAACTCCTATGAACAGGAGATGCGCCACTGCATTCCGGGCCCGTCCGAGGAGCTTTCCACGATCACCTACAAAAACATCGATTACGAGTGGCTCACGCCGCCGGAGTGCTGGCAGGAAAAAGCGTGCGACTATCTGCTTGCGGATCTTGGCGTGTGGCCGTCCGCAGAGGCCCTGCGCGTCTGCCAGGAGATCTACCTTGTGATGGACTGCGCCATCGCGCAGGTGTCCCGTTACCGGGAGCTCATGAAGCGCGTCGCACTGCCGATGAGCGTTATCGTGCGCGATGTGTGCCCGGAGGCGGTGAGCGCGCGGCGTGTGCTGGCGATGCTGCAGGAGGAAAACTGCTTTGTCGTGGATTCCTATGTACTGCCGCTTAGCGAGGAGGATGTCTCGTGCCGTCTGGCGATGCAGTATCAGGGCTACCACAGCTTCGGGCGCATTTCTCTGGCGTTTGAAAAGATGCTGGTGTCGGTCTGCCGTGCGATCTGCCCCTGTGAGTCATCGGTTATCTGGCGCAGCTTCAAGCGCGCGAGGAAGGGGGAGTGCGCGTGAAGATTCTCTTTTGGGGTGCGAGTAAGCGGTGCGGGACGACGAGCAGCATGGCGGCGGTTGCGGGGTATTATGCGCTTCATAAGGGCGGCAGGAGCTTTTGTGTGCAGCTAAAGCCCGCGGGCGGCGATTTGGAGCTTTTCTTTTCGCCGTGGGAGCGGCGGCCTCTGCTGCGGGAGGAGAGTGCCTATTATGCGCTCGAGGGCATGGACTATCTGATCTGGCAGGAGCAGCGCCGCCTGCTGGACGGGGAGTGCGTGCGGGAGAGCCTGCTGCCGTTTTTTGACCACCGCCTGTTCTGCCTGCCGTGCGGGCTGCGGGAAAAATCGGGGCTTTATCCGCAGCAGACGCTCGAGCTGCAGCGCCGGGTTGTGCGTCGCATGGAAGCGTACGCGGATCTGCTTTTTATCGACATGGGGCACGACAGGGAAATGCTCTCTGATGAGCTGGTGCAGACGGCGGACGTGGTTGTGGTCAGCTTTTCCGGGGAACAGCAGGAGCTTGAGGAGTTTTTCAGCCGCCGTTTCCGGTGCGGCGGAAGGCTTGTCTATCTGCTGGCAAATTACGGCAGCGAGCAGGTGTATAATGACGCGAACGTGCGGCGTATCTACCGGATGCAGGAAGGGCAGCTGTGCGTGATGCCCGCGAATCCGCTCTTTGCGCAGGCGTGTATGCGGGGACGGCTGGAGCCGTTTCTGAAAAAGAGCTTCCGCGGGAGGGGCAGTCAGCGGGACGAGCAGTTTGCGCGGGAGCTGAAAAGAACGGAGCGGCTCATTGTGGAGGCAGGGGCGGATGGCTAAAGGGCAAAGGGGACAGGTATGGCGGCGGGATGCGGACAGCGGGATCGGACTGGAGGAGATGGTGCGCCGTGTGGGAGAACACGTAAACCGCATCCTGCGGGAAAATCTCTATGAGATGGATTTAAACGAGGCGCAGTTAAACCGCCTCGCGCGGCAGAAAAAGGAGCTGCGAGAAAATCTGGCGCGCTGCGGGGTCGGGGATGAGGCGGCAAAGGCATATGTGCTGGAATTTTTGCAGGAAAGCCTGCTTCGGCTTTTTGCATTGTCGGAGCGAAGCATCGACGAGGTGTTCTATTATAAGGAACGGGAGCGGGAAAATGCGGAATTTCTGTTTGACCGTCTGCTCTATCTCTACAAAAAGAAGCACGGGAAGGACGCCGTGCGTGCGCTGGTTGAGGAAAACGGCCTGCTGTGCGGCGAGGGACGCATCTGTGCGCAGGACATAAGGGCGGTTTATGCGCGGCGGGGCCGCACGCTCTCCTTTGTCGAAAAGGTGGAGCTTTTGACTTGGAAGGTGTACAGCGCGTACAGAGGGCTTGGGGTCATCGACGAGCTGCGGGATATGAATATCGACGGCGTATCCGGCGGCGTGTCGGGACAGCCCGGCGACTATCACAGCGTCTGGATGTTTTACGAGGGGCGCAGCGTGCATCTGGAATTTCTGGATTTTGGGGGAGAGCGGGAGCTGGAGCGCATCTGCCGCAGCATCTGCCGCTTTGAGCAGCCCGGCGAGCTCTCGAGGTCGCGGGGCTACATCGTGCACGAGATGGCGGATCATGCGCGTGTGGTCGTGGCGCGGCCGGATTTTGCGGAGAGCTGGATGTTTTTTGTGCGAAAGCTCGGGGCAGGCGGAAAGCGCTCGCTTTCCGAGTTGTTTCCACAGCCCGGAGCCTCTCGGGCGGCGGAGCTTTTAGGGTGGCTTGTGAAGGGCTGCCAGGTCGTGGGCATCACCGGGATGCAGGGCTGCGGCAAGACGACGCTGCTCATGGCGCTCGTAGAGAGCATTCCGCCGGAGTATACGCTGCGTGTGCTGGAGCTTGCCTTTGAGCTTCATCTGCGGCGCTGGTATCCGAAGCGCAACATCGTGACGTTTCGGGAGACGGAGAGCATCGGCGGCTGGGAGGGCCTGGAGCTGCAAAAAAAGACGGACGGCGCGGTGAGCATTATCGGAGAGGTGGCATCCGCACGTGTGGCGGCGTGGATGGTGGAGAGCGGGCAGACCGGCGCGCTTTTTACACTTTTTACCCATCATGCAAGGACGACGCGTGCGCTCATCCTGTCGCTGCGCAATGCGCTTTTAAAGGAGGGCAGCTTTTCGAGTGAGCGCGTCGCCACCGAGCAGGTGGTCAGCGTCGTCAACTTTGACGTGCATCTGCATTTAAGCCGCGAGGGGAGCCGCTATATCGAGCGCATCACGCAGATCATAGAGAATCCGCGCGTACCGGAGGGCTACGAGCTGATGGATCTGCTCGTCTGCGAGGACGGCGTCTATCGGCAGAAAAACCGTCTGCCGCTCGCTACCCGCAGGGAGATGGAGCGCTGGATGAGCGAGGAGGAAAAGGAGGCGTTTCGCATTGCTGATCTATAATATCGGACTGGATCTCGCACTGCTTTTGGTTTTCCTTTTGATTGCGCGAAAGCGGCGGGAGCATGAAGCACAGGAAAGATTTCTGGCGGAGCAGGAGCTTTTTATGGGGCGGCTGGCGGAGCAGTATGGCCGCTGCCGGGATATGGAGGAGGCGCTTGAAAAGAGCGCGGGAGGCTTTGGGACACTGCTGCAGCGCGAGGCAGCGCGGCTCTTAGCGGCGCTTTCATCGGATGAATTTTCCGGGGAGGCAGGCAGCTATGCGCGGGGCGCACAGAATTCTTATTTTGTGCTGCTGTTTACGCTGTGCCAGACGATACGGACGTTTGGGGATATGCAGGTCGCGGGCGTCTCGCTCTTTGTACACAATATCCGCTATATCAGGGAGGAGCTGCGCATCGAGCTTTTGCGCAGGCAGGAGGGACGCTATGCGTTTCTGGGACTCACGATGCTTAGCATTCTGCCGTTTTTCTTTACGGTTGTAATCCGCTTCTGGAGCGGATCGATCAGTGTGGAGCTGGACCGCTACTACGGCGGCGCATACGGCTTTGCGGTATTGACGGTTTGTTTTTTCCTGACGCTGCTTAGCGCTTTTTTTGTACAGGAGCTGCAATATCCGACGATGCAAAAGCCGGGCGGGGATGCAGCGGAAAAGCGGCTGCTTGGGATCCCGCTCATCCGCGCATTGATTGACCGGCACATCGCGCGGCATTACAGCCATTATCTGAAAAAGAACGAGACATTGAAAAAGCTGCAGGGCTTCGGAAATATCCGGGAGTTTTTTGTCAGGAAGCTGCTGACGGCGGCGCTGCTCGCGCCCGGCCTTTGGATGGTCATCTGCGGGAGCGCACTTGCGGGCGGCAGTTTTCCGGTGGGCGGCGCTGCGTTTGCTTTTCTGACGCTCTGTGCGATGGCGCTGGGCTATGTGCTGCCGGATGCGTGGGCTATTCTTTTACAGGCGCGTGTGGAGCGGCAGGAGATGGAGGAGACGATGCGTTTTCAGACGCTCGTTTTGATCGTTCGCAATTACAGGCAGATCACAGTGGAGGAGATTCTGCACCGGATGGAGTGTTTTTCGTCCGTATTTTCCAGGGCGTTTCAGCGGGCGGTAGATGATTTCCCGTACCGCAGGCGGGAGGCGCTCGAAAGGCTGAAGGAGGAGCTTGGCTATGAACCGGCGAAAAAGCTGGTGAACGGGCTGCTCGCCTGTGACGAGACGGCGGTCGCACAGGCGTTTTACGACATGGAGGGCGAGCGGGCCTACGACATGGAGCAGTATCAGAAAAAGGAGCAGGCCGCACAGCGGGAGAAAGCGGCGCTGGCTCGGATCGTTGCGTTTTTACCCTTCGTTGCGGTGCTTGCGCTTTGGATGATCGTGCCGTTTGTGATGGAAGGGCTGACGCAGCTTCGGTCATATTAAGAGGAAGCGGCGGGCGCGGGAAAGGTTTAAAAGGTGCCGCAGGACTGTGCGGCATGTAGGAGAAGAAAGGAGCGATGCATTTGGAGAACAGTTTAAAGGGCCTGATGATGGCAGCGGGGATTATTATCACATGTATTATTATCAGTCTCGGCTTTTATATTGCGCGCGAGGCGAGCGATACCGCCAGCAGCGGAACCGGACAGATCAACGAGCTGCAGGCGGAGTTTGCGGACACGTCCAAGATGATGTACGACAATACGGAGGTTTCCGGGAGCGAGGTTATCAACGTCATCCGCAAATTCGGCGACGAGATGCTCGGCGTCAAGGTGCAGACAAAGAAAAATACGAGCTACTATATTTATCAGTTTAACGATGCGGACGGAAGCCTCGGGAATTCGTCGGCGCTGGACTACAAGAGCGCGCAAATCGCCACGAACGGGAACTATATCAACCCGACCGGGCGCTTTCTTGGCACGGTCGTACGCGATGCCAACGGAACGATTACCGGGCTGTCGTTTGTGCAGCAATAGGAGGACAGGCGGTGATGCCTGAAGGACAGGAGGATTTTATGGAACATGTGACGGAGGGACTGTATATGGCGGCGGCAGCGGCACTGTTCGCACTGGCGGTGAGCCTTTTGCTCTTTGCGGGGCGCTGCGTGGATGGTATGTTTGCGGCGGGACGCGGCATCGCGCTTCCCGGGGAGCTGATCCGGGAGGCGGGGGATGAATGATATTTTCGGAAGGGTGTTTACGATTTTTCTGGCGGCGCTCATCCTGTTTGGGATGCCGCTCATCTACATGGACGAGCGGGCAAAGACCGCCAGGCAGATGTATGTCCTGACCGAAGCGACGCATTTTGTGGACAGCGTGTGCAACACGGGCTTTGTGGACGGGGAAATGCTGCGAGGTCTTTACGCCTCGCTCTCCGGCAGAGGGGCGGTGTACGAGATTGCGCTCCTTCACGAGCAGCCGGAGTATGTGCAGGATGAGCAAAGCGGGCGGTATGTGCGCTGTGAGACATTCTATGACGAGGAGACGATCCTGGCGTGTGTGGAGCAGGAGGGACGTTACCTGTTTGCACGGGGCGATTTCTTTCGGGTTACCGTTCGGCAGAAGGCGGGGGTTGTATTGTTCTCGTCGCTTTCGGATCAGACGGTAGGCGTGCAGTACGGAGGGACGGTGAAATATGAAGCTTACTGATTTTTGTATTCTGTTTGCGGCGTTGTTTGTGTGCCTGTTTTTGGGACGTGATCTGCGTATCCGGGCGATGCTCGCGGACAGTGCGGGCGAGATCTCGTATAACCGGCAGATGGACCGCATCGACGAGGATGTGCTCATGGATCTGGTGGAGACGGAGGATGCGGACGGAACGCTTTTCGTGCGCACCTGGGAGCTGGAGGAGCGTTTGGAGCGGCTGCTGGCGCTGGCGTTTGACCTCCCGGACGACGACCTGAAGCTGCGGGCGCGGGAGGCGGTGACGGTGTACTGCTTCCGGCAGTATCCGTACCGCATTTCTGCGCAGGAGGTGGATGCGGTAATTGAAAATATGGAGGCAGAGGTGAACGCGGCGAAATGCAGAAGGAGGGAGACGCAGCATTTCAAGATCGCCATGCCGTATCGGACCGGGGAGCCGTGGTATCAGCCGCCCGCCGGTCCGCAGCTTTTGACGGTGTTTGACCCGCGGGAGCCGTCCTGGGGCTATGAGCGCGCGGTATTTGGCGGCGGAAGGATTGTGAAGCTTACCGCGGGCTTTCGGGGGGAGTGAGAGAGGGAGTGGTGACAGTTCAGCCCGCGCCGTTCAAAAAAATTTTCCACCTGTGCGGTTGGACGCTCCGGGGAGCATCCAACGGCCCGCCTGCATCGCAATAAATTGCATTCAGGCAGACCATTGGATTGCAACCGCACAGATGAAAAATTTTTCGTTGTGCATTGAATCGAAACGTGATAGAATAATTTGGATATGTCCGTGGAAGCGCCGCTGCTCTTTGCGGGAGACGGTGCGGCGCAGCACGTGAAATGTATGACAGTTCATTTTCAGAAAGCAGGAGGATTTTATGGAAGGCTCGGAGATTGCGAGGCTATTGGTTCTGGTTTTGCTGCTCTGCCTGTCGGCGTTTTTCTCGTCGGCGGAGACAGCGTTTACGACGGCAAACAAAATTTATATGCGCACGCTGGCGCAGGACGGGGATAAGCGCGCACAGCGCGTGCTTGACATCACGGAGGAATCGGGAAAGATGCTCAGCGCGATCCTGATCGGGAACAATGTGGTGAATCTCTCGTCCGCTTCGCTTGCGACGACGCTCGCGACGGATGTGCTCGGGAGCGCGGGGGCCGGTATTGCAACCGGTATTCTGACGCTTTTGATCCTGATTTTCGGCGAGATCTCGCCGAAGACGATCGCCACGCTGCGTGCGGATAAGCTCGCACTGAAATTTTCCGGAGCAATCGGGCTTTTGATGAAGGTACTGACGCCGGTCATCTTTGTGGTGAACTGGCTTGCGCAGAGCTTTCTGCGGCTGATGGGCGTGCGCCCGGGCGAGGAGATCCGCGCCATGACAGAGGAGGAGCTGCGCACGATCGTGGACGTGGGGCAGGAGAGCGGCGTGATCGAGGACAAGGAGCGCGACATGATCCACAACCTCTTTGATTTTGGAGACGACAAGGCGAAGGAGGTTATGATTCCGCGCATCGACATGTGCTTTATCGATGTGAACAGTACCTACGAGCAGCTTTTAAATATTTACCGGGACAGCTATTATTCGCGGCTTCCGGTGTATGAGGAATCGACGGATAATGTGATCGGCATTTTAAATATGAAGGATGTGCTCGCTTTCGAGGGCAGCAGAGAGGAGCTTTCCATCCGTGCGCTCATGCGGGAGCCGTTTTTTACCTATGAGTACAAAAATACCTACGAGCTTTTTATGGAGATGAAGGAGAAGGCGGTTAATCTGGCGGTCGTTTTGGACGAGTATGGCGTGACGGCGGGGCTCATTACGATGGAGGACCTTTTGGAGGAGATCGTCGGCGAGATCCGGGACGAGTACGATATGGACGAGAAGGACGAGTATGAGGTGCTTTCCGAGGGCAGGGAGTACCGTGTAAGCGGTTCCATGAACCTGGACGATTTTTGCGATCTGGTGGGCGTTAAATATGAATCGGAGGATTCGGATACGCTCGGGGGCTTTTTGCTGGAGCTTTTAGAGCACTTCCCGGAGGAGGGAGAGTGCTTTGAGACGAACGAGGGCATCCGTTTCTGCATCCTGTCAATGGATAAAAAGCGAATCGAGACGGTGCTTGTCACGCGCATTGCAGAAAGCGGGACGGCGTGAACACGTTTTCAGGGGATTCGGATTTGCGGTGAAGCTGTGAGCAGAGACGGCAGCAGGAGGTTTTGATGTTAGATTCGATATTGGATATCGTGATGGACACGCTAATCGACAGTGCAAAGCTGCTGCCGTTTTTGTTTGTCACGTATCTGTTGATGGAGCTGCTCGAGCACCGGGCGGGCAGTGCGCTCATAAGAAAGATCAGTGTTGTGGACAAGGCGGGCCCTCTGTGGGGCGCTGCCTTTGGCGTTGTGCCGCAGTGCGGCTTTTCGGCAGCGGCCTCAAGCCTGTTTGCGGGGCGCGTGATTACGGCGGGTACATTGATTGCGGTCTATCTGTCGACGTCGGATGAGATGCTGCCGATCCTACTCTCAGAGTCGGTTCCGCTGCCTGTGATCTTAAAGATTCTTGGGACAAAGCTTTTGATCGCGATGGCAAGCGGCTTTGCGGTTGAGCTTTGCCTGTATGCGCTGCTGCACCGAAAGGATGCCGTGATGGATATTCATGCCGTCTGCGAGGAGGAGCACTGTCATTGTGAGGACGGCATTGTCGTGTCGGCCTGTAAGCACACGGTGAAGATCTTTTTTTATATTCTGCTGCTGTCCTTTGTGCTGAATCTGCTGATCGGAGTGCTTGGAGAGCGCGCGCTCACCGGATTTTTCTCAAACGAACCGATACTCGGCCAGATG
>CAMTZV010000015.1 GCA_947086625.1 uncultured bacterium
GATAAGGAAGGACAAGGCAATGGTCAGTCAATCGAAGGGATTTTGTAAATACTGCGGAAAAGAGTATACGCGGGGAGGAATGTATCGGCATATATGTACCTGCAGGGAACGCAAAAAAGCTTTGGGAGCAGAGACAGGAAAACAGGAGGGCGGATATTTTCAGATGCTGCTCTACGGAAAGTATGACGGCGACTACTGGCTTTTGATTGAGATGGAAGAGACTGCCACGCTGGAGGAGCTGGATCGGTTTATCCGCGATATCTGGGTGGAGTGCTGCGGACATCTGAGCGCGTTTAATATCGAAGGGACGTGCTATGAGCCGTGCATGGACGGGGAGGACGACTGGTACGGCGCGTCTGAAGAAGACATGAGCTGTATGCTGAAGGATGTTTTGCATCAGGGGCTTGTCATGGGCTATCAGTATGACTTTGGATCGACGACAGAGCTTGTGATCAAGGTGCTGGGACATGGGGCCGGAGCTGTAAACGGGGATGCGGTTACGATTTTATCCAGGAATATTCCGCCGGAGATTTTTTGCTCCAAATGCGGGAGAAGGCCGGCGGAGTGGATTTCGCCGTGGCGCTATTATGAGGCCGACGCGTTTCGCTGCGGGAAATGCTTAGAGGAAGAGGAGGAGCAGAATCCGGATAGTGAGGAATGGTATCTGCCGGTGTGCAACTCTCCGCGGATGGGTGTGTGCGGCTACGAGGGAAGCAGTATTTACCCGGATGTCTTTTTGCCGGATAAAAAGGCCTGACGGGAAAGGGGATGTCTGTGGCGGGTGGCTGAAAACGGCTGCCGCATAAAGGAGAAGCACATGTTGTCGATTGACGAACACAAAGCAGAATACTGGCTGGAGAAGCTGGAAGCAAGTCCCAGAGGGCAGCGGGCCATGGGATTTTTTTTGGAGGGTTATAACTGTACGCAGGCGGTGACGCTGGCATTTTCGGATCTGATCGGGATGGATGAGAAAACGCTGCTGCGCATGAGCTCGTCGTTTGGCGGCGGTATGGGAAGGCTGCGCGAGGTGTGCGGAGCGGTGAGCGGCATGTTTCTTGTGGCAGGCTTTCTGTACGGCTATGATACGCCGGGCGCGGCCGGTCAGCAGGACAAGGCAGCGCACTACGCGCGTATTCAGGAGCTGGCGGGTGAGTACCGGGCTGTCAACGGCTCGATTGTGTGCCGGGAGCTGCTTGGGCTTGGGACGAGCGGGGCGGATGCGCCCACACCGGAGCCCAGAACGGCGGAATATTACAAAAAGCGCCCGTGCGGTCAGGTAATCGGGATAGCCGCGGCAATTATGGAGCAATATGTGGCGGAGCATCCCTGTGAGGGAAATTTGGCCTGAGAGATCCGCGAGAGTATGGGCCGGGGCAGCATGGACGGCTGCCGACATTCCATGGAAGGAGTTTACGCATGAAAAGGGTTATTACATACGGAACCTTTGACCTGTTTCATCAGGGTCATCTGAATCTGTTGACACGGGCAAAAAAGCTGGGTGATTACCTGATTGTGGGAGTAACCACGGAGCATTTTGACGAAGCGCGCGGCAAGGTAAATGTGATCGATTCCACACTGGAGCGGATTGAAAATGTGCGCAAGACCGGGCTTGCCGACGAGATTATTATCGAAGACCATGAGGGGCAGAAGATTGAGGATATACAGAAATATCACATCGATATTTTTACGGTCGGCTCCGACTGGGTGGGGACGTTTGACTATCTGAACAATTTCTGTAAGGTGATCTATCTGGAGCGCACGCCGGATATCTCCTCGACGATGCTGCGCAAGAGCAGATTCCGCATCATCAATGTGGGGATCGTGGGAACCGGGCGAATGGCGCCGCGGTTTCTGGCGGAGGATAAATACGTCTCCGGCATTCATATCGTATGCGCGTACAATCCGGAGAGGGAGAGCGGAGACGCGTTCCGCCAAAAATATGACCTTCCGGTGTACAGCGAGGATTACGAGGAATTTCTGGAAAATATCGATGCGGTCTATATTGCGTCGCCAAACGAGACGCATTACGGGTATGCGAAGCGGGCGCTGCTTGCGGGCAGGCATGTTTTGAGCGAAAATCCCATCGCACTGTCCAAGCGCGACATGGAGGAATTATATGCGATCGCCGATGAGAAAAGCCTGGTTCTTTTAGAGGGAATCAAAACGGCGTATTGTCCGGGCTTTCAGCAGCTTTTAAATACGGTGCAGAGCGGGAAGATCGGTGAGGTCCGCGATGTGGAGGCCTGCTTTACGAGGCTTGCGGATCCGGAGGCCAGAGAGCGCACGGACGCGGACTACGGCGGTGCGTTTCTGGAGTACGCGGCGTATACGCTGCTACCCATTTTTAAGCTGCTCGGCACGCATTATAAGGACATAAAGATCGACAGCATTCTCGACGAGAAGGGCCTTGATCTGTACACAAAGATCCAGTTGATCTACGAGCAGGGCATGGCGACCGCAAAGTGCGGCGTTGGCGTGAAGTCGGAGGGGCAGCTCGTCGTCGCGGGTACGGAAGGATATATTCTGGCGGAGTCCCCCTGGTGGCTGACAAAGAAATACGAGGTGCGCTACGAGGATCCGAGCGTCATCGATGTGTTTGAGCCGCGCTTTCAGGGCGACGGACTGCGCTATGAGATCAGCGAGTTTGCGTCGAAGATCAACGGTCTGGAGCGCGCGGCCTATAAGCTGACAAAGGAAGAGATCATGGCGATCTCGGAGATCACCGAGCACTTTATGAAAATGAGGATGGAGCAGAGGAACCAATGATTCGATTAGGCGTGATAGGGACAGGCCGGATCGCGGCGAGATTTGTGAGGGATGCGGGTCTGGTTCCGGAGGTTCAGACGGCCTGCGTGTACAATCCGCACACGGGCAGCGCCGATGCGTTTGCGAATGCGCATGGCATCGGGATGGCGACAGACGACTGGGAGCGGCTTCTCTCAGCGGTGGACGCGGTCTACGTTGCATCGCCGCACGGCACGCATGTGGATTATGTGAAGCGTGCGCTTTTGGGCGGAAAGCATGTGCTCTGCGAAAAGCCGATGGCATTTTCCGGGGATGAGGCGGCGGAGCTCTTTGCGCTCGCATCAAAGCGGGGGCTTGTGTTGATGGAGGCGGTAAAGACAAAGTATGCGCCAGGCTTCCGACATTTGATCGGGACGGCAAAGAGCGGGAAGATCGGAGCGGTGCGGGATGTGGAGGCCTGCTTTACGAAGCTGACGGATCCGGCGGGCAGAGAGCTGTCAGATCCCGTCTACGGGGGCAGCCTGATCGAGCTCGGGACGTATGTGCTGCTTCCGATGTTCGAGCTGTTCGGGGAGCATCCGGGGAAGGTGCAGTTTCACTCGCTGCGGGACGGAAACGGGAAGGATCTGTTTACGAAAATCTGTCTGGAATACGAAGCGGGGCTCGGGCTTGGAAAGGTCGGGCTTGGCGTGAAGTCGGAGGGCGAGCTTATCATCTCCGGAACGAAGGGGTATCTCTATGCGAAAGCTCCCTGGTGGCTGACGAGAGAGTACGAGCTGCGCTATGAGGATCCGAATCAGCGGGAGCGCTTCACGTTCCCGTTTGAGAGTGACGGCCTGCAATACGAGCTGCGGGCATTTGTGGATGAGATCCGCTCAGACAGAAGGGACGACAGTGACCGAAAGGGCATGAGCGTTGCCTTTGCGGCAATTATGGGACAGTTTATGCACGGCGGGCCGAACGAAGAACGCCCGGACGCGCGGATAGGAGAAACACATGCTTCAGTTTGAGGATCGGTTTTTTGAAGAGGAGACGCGGGATGACTTTTTGATCGAATCCATGATGAAAAAGGCATGGGCAGTGGAGCTTGAGGTTTTATCCCAGGTGGATGCGGTGTGTCAAAAATATGACATACCATATTTCGCGGCCTACGGCTCACTGCTCGGGGCGATCCGCCACAGGGGCTATATCCCGTGGGATGACGATATCGACATTGCGCTGCGGCGGGAGGACTATGTCAGGCTGCTTGCGCTTTTGCAAAAGGAGCTTCCGGAGGGGTATTTTGTAAACAGCTATTACACGTGCGAGACGCACCGCCAGCCGTGGGCGTCTGTTGTAAATACGCGCTATATCCTTCAGGACGTGGAGAAGATCCGGCAGTTCTGGGGCTGTCCGTATGTATGCGGCATCGACGTTTTTCCGATGGATTTTGTGTCCGTAAACGGGGAGGAGGATGATGCGCAGATGAATCTGTACGCGATGACATTTGGCGTAGCGCAGAGCTTTGAGGAGTATGAGGCCAGCGGCGAGCTCTACGAGTACCTTCCTCAGATCGAGCGGCTCTGCGGCGTTTCCTTAAGCGATGACGGAACGATGCAGCGGCAGCTTTTTCTGCTTGCGGATCAGATTGCAGGATTATACCACGAGGAGGAGAGCACAGAGCTGACGCTGATCACGAGCCGTTTAAACCGCGACGACCGGAGCTTTAAATTTCCGAAGGAATGGTTTGCGAGCAGTGTGCGGGTGCCGTTTGAAACGGTCACGATCCCCGTTCCCGCAGAATACGATCAGGCGCTGCGCATTTTTTACGGGGACAGCTATATGACGCCCGCACGGTATGACAGCGGTCATACATATCCGTTTTACGGGCGCCAGCAGCAGTTTTTGGACGACAACAATATCATACTTCCCCTATAGCCTTTTGCCAGTTATGACAGAATTCCTCGATGCCGACGGTCATGCCGTCGGCATGAAATTTTTCCAAAAGAGCGGCTTCCTGCGTTTTGTAAAACGGGTATTCATGGCCGGCCGCAAATTTTACCGGCGTCATATAATCCGGGCCGAACAGGCACGTCACCGCGCGGATGTAGTCTTTCGGAACCGGCATCCGCATTCCCTCGAACGGAAGGTAAGTGACTTCGTCGTAGAGGTCTGCGGGCCGTCCGTGTATGGGCGGGATGGCCTCGGTCAAAAACTGCAGATTGATGACCTCTCCGCAGCTCTCCTGCGGCGTTGTCCGCCCCGAAATAAAGTCGTAGAGCAGCCAGAGCTGATGCTCGATGTCCCGGCTGCGGTCCAGCGTGATGTCGCACACGCGCTCAATCTCCTTCAGCTGATCTTCCAGCAGACCTTCTTTGACGTACAGCTCCATATTGTGGATCGTGAACATCAGTGTATGGCAGATCTGAAGCTGCGCGTTGATGAATTCCGGATCCTTTGAGACGTAATCCAGCGGGAAAATGTCAACGCCGATGCGGAAATACGGAAAGCCGTGGAACCGCGACATATAGGTCGCAAGGTTCCAGTAGCGCTCGTCCGCGATCACGCGCAGGTTCGGGATGCGCGCCGCCTGCTGCAAGCGGTAGTCGTCGGTATACATGCCGGCGACAACGATACCGTCGGGAAGCTCGTCAGGAAGATAGCGGATGAGCGCGTCATAGTCCGGGCGCAGCAGCGTCATGTCAATATCGTCGTCCCAGGGGATAAAGCCCTGATGGCGGACGGCGCCCAGCAGCGTTCCTCCTGCCGCAAAGCATTTGAGCCGGTGGCGGTCACAGACATTTAAGACGCATTCGAGTATTTCAAGCGCGGCGGCCCACGCGCGCTTCATCATCGGGCTGACGGTAAAATCCCATCGAACCTCTTCTGAAAAAAATTCCTTTGGAAAGTGCATAGTGTTTGTTCCTCTCTTTCATGGGGTGCGCCCTCGGCTACAGCTGCGTCAGCAAATCGTCATGCAGCTCCTGCGCCCGGGCCTGCCACGTATGGCCTGCGAGCGCATATCTTCGACCCCGATCCGCGATCTGCTGCATCCGCTCCGGGGAGGCAAGAAGCTTTTTGACAAGGTGCGGAAGCGCTTCGATCTCTTCCAGCTCAAACATGACCAGCGCGGCGGCCGGGTCATCCATATCTCCGCAAAACTGCTCGTGCATGTAGACGGAGCTGTCGGTGAGTGCGACGGCCCCGGCGAGCATTCCGTTGAAGACGCGGTCATGGGTGCCGTCCTTAAACCAGGTCATCGTGCTGAGGACGATCTTTGCATCCTGCATCTGCTCCACGGCGGCGTTTGCCGAAATGCGTCCGCCAAAGTGAAGGTTCGGCGCGGCAAGCCACGCGCAGTTATCCCACCCGGTGCCGTAAAGCGTGACCGATATGCCGGCTGCAACGAGCAGGCGTACGGCGGCCTCGCGGTAATGGGAGACGGCCAGCAGGTCGATGTAGTGTATTTTTTCAATGAAATCGCATAATTCCGGCTCATCGAGCGTGATGCCCGCGGCGTGCAGCGCATCCTCGATGGCCTGCTCCGTCGTCCTCTTCGGATGCGTGATCAGATCCGCGAGGGCGGACTGCGCGATCTGCTCCGCATCAAACGGAAACTGCGAAAAATCCGGCTTCATCTGTTCGGCAAACGACCGGGAGAGCCCGCCTGTATAGATGACGTCGATGGAACGCTCCGCGATTGGCTTTGGCAGGACGTGTGTGTCCTTGCCCGCGTGGGGCAGAAATCCGGTGACCGGTATGCGCGGATAAAAGCGCTGCACGTAGCGCATATGATTTTTGTCGGGACAGAGCACGACAGCGTTTGCAGGGGCGTCGTCCAACGCCGCCTTGTGGCAGAACGGGTGATCCATCAAAATGTTGACGCACCAGATGCCAAGCTCATCCCAGATATTTTTTCCCTCGACAAGCTCCATGTTAAAGCCGAGATTGTTGAAGGTGATGACCGCAGTCACCGGCTGTTTGATAAACGCGGCAAGCCGCGCGAGGCTGCCCTGCATATCGGAAGAATCAAATTCCATCGTCTCGTAGCCGAGCTGCTCGAAGGCGGGAATCAGCTCATATGTAAAAATATCCAGAATGTCGTAGACGCCTGTCATGAAGATGAGGCGGGGCCGGCAGCCGCCGTGCGCCAGCAGCGCTTTCACCTGCGGCTCGAACACCGAAAAGGAAAAATGCGCGGCGTAAACCTCTTCCGCGCTGCGGCACATCTGCAGGTAGCCGTCGGGGTTCACGCGGAGCTCACACGCCCTTTGGACAGCCAGACCAAGCGCGTCTGCATCGTCAGGAGGAAAGAGGAACGCGTTTACGCCGTCCTGAAGGTAATGCGCGGCGCCGCACACATCCGTGATAAGACTCGGCTTTTTTTGCATCATCGCCTCCGCGGCGACAGTCGGGACAGGGTCGACCCGCGACGGGACGATGAGAAAATCGGCTTCGCTCAAAAGCTGCATAAGCGCATCGCGCGGCAGTGCGGGAATGTGATGTGCGCAGGACATTCCCGCGCACAGCGTCTCCACCGGAGAAAAAATGTCCGGGTCGACAGTCTTTTCATTTCCGCAGAAGAGAAAGCGGCATTTGCCGCGAAGCTCTTCGGGCAGCGTGCGGACTGCCGCCGCGAGAACGTCCTGCGCCTTGACCTGTGAGTAGGTACCGACGGTCAGGAAGCGCGTTTTTTCATGGCCGGGGTCGAGCTCGTCCCAGAGGGATGCGCTTCTGCGGGCAGGAGCCTCCCAGCGGTGGACACCGAAATGCAGGATCGGGAGCGCGCAGCCGAAGCGTTTGCGCGCGACATCCCGCACGTAATGACTGACGGCGTATGTGTGAATGTTTGAACTCAGGTTTTTGAGATCGGGCAGAACGGTTTTGAAATATTCGAAATACTGCTCGCCCTCATGCAGCCACCATACGACCGGGAGATCCGCGCCGTTTAGCACATGGATGGCCTGATAGGAGAGGAGCGTGTTTGCGATCACCATGTCATACGTGCGTGCCAAGTTGTAAAAACAGGCACGTTTTTTAAAGATCTCATCTTCGATTTTGACGGGGATGTCCAGCGCGTCAAGCTCTGTGCGCAGCTCGCCGTCCAGCAGGGAGAGAACGGAGATCTGTGCGCCCGCCCGGTGGCAGATGCGGATCATGTCCAGCAGGACGATGGGTGCACCGGTTCTCGACAACTGATGCGTGATAAATAAAAGCTTTTGTGCCATGTTCGGTTTCCTTTCACAAATGACAGCAGGGATGCCTCGGTTTTTTCTCACCGTACCCATCTTCCGCTTGCTCCGCACGGGAGAATGAGGCCGCTTCCACTGACCGGAAGGCCGATCTCGTCCGCCGCTACGCTGCCGCTGCGTTTCTTTAGTGCAAGGCCGAGCATGTAGGCGAGCACGGCGGGCTGCAGTCCGGTTGTGTAGCTATTTATAAGGAAGAAAAGCGGATCGTCGCCGAGCAGCCTTTCGCAGAGAAGGATGAGCGGATAGATTTTGTCCTCGATCTTCCACATCTCGCCCTTCGGGCCTCTGCCGTAGGAGGGCGGATCCATAATGATGGCATCGTATGCTTTTCCCCTGCGGATTTCCCGCTCGACAAACTTCACGCAGTCGTCGACGATCCAGCGGATCGGCGCGTCGCCAAGGCCGGAGCTTGCCGCGTTTTCCTTCGCCCAGGACGTCATACCCTTTGAGGCGTCCACATGGGTGACGCTTGCCCCGGCAGCAGCCGCGGCGAGCGTTGCGCCTCCGGTGTAGGCGAAGAGGTTTAACACCTTCACGGGCCTGCCCGCTTCCCGGATCAGTTCAGAGAACCACTCCCAGTTGACGGCCTGCTCCGGAAAAAGCCCGGTGTGCTTAAAGCTGAAGGGCTTCAGATGGAACGTCAGGGGTCTGTCGGGAAGCGGATAGGAGATGCTCCACTGCTCGGGCAGGTCAAAAAATTCCCAGCTTCCGCCGCCCTGCTTACTGCGATGGTAATGTCCGTTGAGCCTGTTCCAGCGTGTGCCCTTTGGAACGCTCCAGATGACCTGCGGGCCAGGGCGGCGCAGGATATAGCCGCCCCACCGCTCCAGCTTTTCGCCGTCTGCGGCGTCAAGCACCTCGTAATCGTTCCAACCGTCTGCAATCCACATAATGCTGCTCCTTCTTTGCTGTGTTTTCTACATTATATTATAGAAGAAACGGGTAGCGCAAGGGGGAATGTGAGAGCCACGCCGCCATCGGGCTGACTATTCCTAACAAAACACGCTCTCGCTCGGATAAAAACGCAGCGGTCGCTAGGCTCGAAAATACCTCGCCAAGCGCCGGCGTTTTTATAACGGTTTTGTTTAGGAACAATCAGCCCAAAGGCGGCGGGTTATCGCCAGCCAACGCGTTTGTGTCGAACTCCCAGTGAGGGCGCGTCTGTGGGGGTGCTTCCCGCGACTTTGCATATTCGTCGGGAGACGCTTTGCACATTTGCATCCCGCCAGTGAGGGCGTGTCTGTGGGGGTGCTTTCCGCGACTTTGCATATTCGTCGGGAGACGCTTTGCGCATTTGCATCCCGCCCGGACTCGGCTTATGTACATTCAGACCTGGCAATATGCATATTGTACTAAAAAAAATACAATCAAAACACAATTATGACTTGCACATGCCAAAATTTCCATGTATACTTTTTCTTGCTGTGACATGATAGCGATGAAGCGCGAGGTTGCTGCCATCTGGCAGGTTTTTCCGTGGAGCGAATGTCAAGTTAAGAAACTGGCGACAAGTCACTGTACCAAAAAAATGTCTACGAAAACGTAGAAACGACGTGTGAGAGTCCATAGGACACACACGGGGAAGTGTACAGTCACCGCTTGTCGTACTGAATTTAAAAGTGCGAAAAGGAGGCGACTTTTTTTATGGCAAGTCAGACAATGAGAATCATCTTAAAGGCGTATGACCACGAGCTGGTAGATGCATCCGCAAAGAAAATCATCGAAACTGTAAAGAAGAACGGAGCGCAGGTGAGCGGGCCCGTACCCCTTCCTACAAAAAAGGAAGTAGTCACGATCTTACGTGCGGTACACAAGTACAAGGATTCCCGCGAGCAGTTCGAGCAGAGAACGCATAAGAGACTCATTGATA
>CAMTZV010000016.1 GCA_947086625.1 uncultured bacterium
GGGAAACGATTACCGGTCCGATTACGAGAAAAATATTACAGCGCAGGATAAAACCGACTTTGCGGCGCTGCTTCACACAAACCGGCTGCGCAGATACCAGCGCGGGATCGTGCTGCTTGCCGCCTACCTGCACCCGAAGCAGGACAAGGAGGCTTTCAGCGAATTTGTCGTCGGCAAATACGACATCGAGCATATCCTTCCGAAAAAGTGGAACAACTACGACGGCTGGACCGACGATTTGTGGGACGCGCAGCTCAACCTGCTTGGCAATCTCGTCCCGCTCTCCAAATCGCTCAACATCGCGGCACGAAACGAATTTTTCAGCCGCAAGCAGACCGAGTACGCCAAATCCACAATCCAGGACGCCAAAGACCTCGTCTCCCTCACGGAGTGGACGCCGAAGGCGCTCGAAAAAAAGCAGGAGGAAAAGATCGGGCGGCTTCTGGATTTCTGCAGGATCAAAGGGGCCCCTGCCAGATAGCAAGCCGTGCGGACGGGGCCTCCCCGGCACCGCTGGCATTTCTTACGTTGAAATGCCCTCCCGCTCCCGCAAAAGCTGTGCATAAAGCTTTTCGCCGCTCCACGCCGCGTTGTGCGGCGTGAGGACTGCCTTGCAGGCGACCGGCTCCATCCCCTCCCGCTTGCAGGCATCCAGAAATTCGTCCAGCGCCGCGCTATCCAGCCCGCAGAACACGAGCAGCTCCCCGGCGACGCCCGCGCCCGTACAGACGCTTCCGCGCTTCTCCATTCCCGGGAAGCCCGCCAGCGCGCCGATGGCTTCCCCGTACTCCGTCGGGGAGACGAGCGAAAAACCGATCGCAAGCTCCCCGCAGATTTTTTTCAGCTGTTTTCTTTTTTCGCCCCTGATTCGGTAGGCAAGCAGCTTTTTCATACGCCTAAAACTCCTTCCGCTTCATAATCCGCATCGACAGCCCGTAAGAGAGCAGCGCTGCGGCGATTGTAGCCGCGCCGCACAGCAATAAAAGCGGCAGCGTGCGGCCGTTGATCAGCCGCGCCGTGAACGCTTCCGGGTCTACGCCGATGCGCTCAAACACCATTCCGGAGAGATAGCCCACGACAAGCGCAACCATGACGATGCCAAAGAGCACGATACGCCCGCGCTCCACGCCGTATTTGAGCATGACCGGCATGAGAATCGAGACGAACAGGATGCTCCCGAAATACCACGTCGGAGCCAGCGCAAAAAACTGTGCCTCCGGCATGCGTCCGCGCGTGAGCGCAACGCCGACCACCGACAGTTCTCCGATCAGCCAGCCAAGCCCGGTAATCAGCGCCGCAAACAAATATTTTTCCCTCACATACACGCCGCGGCTCACCGGCAGCGTCAAAAGGAACGCGGCACAGCCCCCGTTGTCATCGTAGCTGATGGAACTGATGACGAGAAAGCAGCTCAGAAGCGTCAAATAGCTGAGCGCAAAATCATCCGACGAGCTGTAGCTCAAAAAAACCGCAATGAAAATGATAAGCACCAGATAATTTTTCTGCGTCTTCATCAGTAGAAAATCCTTTTTTAACAATCCCAGCATCTTTGATTCCCTCCTTCATTCATAGACCGACTGCACGTACAGGATCAGATCGTCGATTCCGCTCTGCTCGACGACGAGCCCCGGGTAATTTTCCGTGTAAAACCGCTTCTGGTTCGTCAGACAGCTGTAGCCGAACGGCTCCCTTTTTGTGTGCAGGATATATTTTTGTTCCAGATTTTTGTACTGCTTTTCGTCCAGCTTCAACACCGCGTAGGACGAGAGCAGCACATCCGTCTCCTCGTGCAAAAGGATCGAACCGTTGTCGATCAGATAGATGTCGTCGCAGAGCCCTTCGAGGTCTGTTGCGATGTGCGAGCTGATCAGGATTGCGCGCCGCTCGTCCGCAGACATATATTCCCGCAAAAGATCCAGCATTTCTTCCCGCATCGCCACGTCCAGCCCCACCGTCGGCTCGTCGAGGATGAGCAGGCGCGCGCCGTGGCTAAGCGCCACCAGAAGCTTTAGCTTCGCCCGCATACCGCTGGAAAAGTCTTTCAGATTTTTGTTCACAGGCAAAGAAAATTGCTCGCACCGGCGCATGAAAGCTGCCGCGTCATGCCCCGGGTACATCGCCTTTAAAATCCCGTTGATATCCCGGATGTTGAGCATCGCGCTAAAGCCAACCTCCGCCAGCACCACGCCAAGCCCTTCCCGCTCTCTTGCGGTGAGCCTGCGGCTGTCCGTCCCGAACACCTCCACGCTTCCGCCGTCGGGGCAGATCAAATCCAGAACGGCCTTAAACGTCGTACTCTTGCCCGAGCCGTTGCGCCCGATGAGGCCCGTAATCATGCCCGGCTTTACCTCCATACTCACGTCCAGCCTGAAATCGCCGTACGTTTTCGTCAAATGATCGATTTTCAACATGTTTTATCCTCCATGATGAGCTCGAAGAGCTGCCGCAGCTCCTCGTCCGGGAGGGAGCATCTCCGCCCCTTTGCGATCGCAGCCTCCAAAGCCCGTTCCACCTCTTTTTTCTGTTCTTCCTTCAAAAATTGCTGGTTTGCAGCGGCCACAAACGTGCCCTTTCCGTGTACCGTCACCGTAAAGCCCTCCGCCTCGAGGTTGTCGTAGGCTTTTTTTACGGTCAGCGCACTGATTTTCAGCTCCGCGGACAGTGCGCGCACGGACGGCAGGCAGGTGTCCGCTTCCAGCTCGCCGCCGATGATCAACGTCTTGATCTGGTCCATGATCTGCTCGTAGATGGGCACCATGGATGAGTGATTGATGATGATATGCATATAGGGTTCCCTCCATCTGTATAACAGTATATAACAGATTAGAACTGTTGTCAACTGTTTTATACTGTTATATGTCGGGGATTTTTTCGTTCATCTACCCCGGGCGGGAGCCGGCACATATCCGCTGTGACCCATTCCCGTTTCGGGGGAATGTATTGGCTACGACAGGCTTTCTCCGACGAGAATGGAAAGTCACAGCGGACACGTGCCGACTTCCACCCTCATTGGCCGTGCCCGAATAAGCCTTTACACTTCCAGTCAAAGCTACTATAATAAATGGTAGAAGAATCACGGAAAGGACGGTAACGGATATGAGCGAAAAAGAATTAATCACCATAACGATTGACACCTATATGAATTTACAGCGCATCAAAAAAGCGAACGGAGACAGCGAAAATTCGGAGCTTGACTACCAGTTGAAGGGAGTTACCGCCAAGCTCTCCAGCTTTGGCATCAACGTTGAAGATCTGACACTTTAAGAATTCCCGGGAACAGGTGATTTCATGCTGCGCATTGCAATCTGCGACGACGACGGGAGCGCTGTCGCCGCTCACAAAAAAATTACAGAGGAATGCCTGAAATCCTGCGGGGCGCAGGGTGCGATCACCCCTTATACCGACAGCGCGGGACTTCTCGCCGATATCGCGGACGACGGCTTTTTCTTTGACCTGATTCTGCTCGATATCGAAATGCCGGGCAAATCCGGCATGGAGCTGGCGGGGCTGATCCGCCCGTTTCTGCCGGACGTCCGGATTATATTTATCACGTCACATATCGAGTACGCGGTGGACGCCTTCGAGCTGTCCATCTTCCGCTATGTCCCGAAAAACGATATCAAGCGGCGGCTTTCTGCCGCCATCACGGACGCCGTGAAGCTCATCCTGCTCGAGGATGGAAAAGCGTACACGATCCAAAACGGCAGCCGGCTCGAAAAAATCCCCTACCGCGACATTTTTGCGATCATGCGCGACGGCAAGTATGCAAAATTTTCTACCTCCGGCGGCGAATCGAGGGTTCGCAAAAGCCTGCAGCAGGTGTACGGAGAGCTCGACGCGGAGGAATTTATCTACATCGACCGGGGCTGCATCGTCAACCTCATCCACGTCATGCAGATCGCGGACGGCTGCGCCGTCTTAAAAAACGGCGAGCGTCTGCCCGTCAGCCGCTCCCACCTGCAAACGGTGAAGGAGCAGATCAACACGTATTGGGGGACGCATCTATGACGCAATGGCTTTTCTTACTCTCGGACATAGCGGCGGCGCTCGTCCGCGCGGCGGCCTGTCTCTTTCTGATCGCCCGGCTGCTGCCCGTGAACACAGACGAAAGCATCCGCCGACAGCTCCCCGCGCTTTTTCCCACTGCGGCGCTGCTTGCGGCCGTGCTCTTTTTCACAGAGCTTCCGGAACTTTACCGGCAGCTTACGGAGGCCGTCCTGCTCGCGCTTTTTGCGGCACGGCGGCGGCCTGCCGACAGGCGGATGTGCCTGTTCGTCTGCATTTACTTCGAGATTGCCGCGGCCTTCTGGCAGTTTCTCGCAGCTGCGGGGCTTAGCGTCCTCTTTCGCTCCCGGGCGTTTCTCGCGCGTCATACGGCAGCGGGACAGCTCGCGCTCTGGCTGCTCTATCTTTTGCTCTCCGTCTGTGCCGCGCGCTTTTTCAAACGGGAAGATCCCACAGGAAAGGACGCCTTTCGCGCCGCCTCCGCGCTGTCCGTCGCCGGACTGATCGCCGTTATCACACTCTCCGAGCAGACGCGGCTTACCATCCCGGATGACCTGCTTGACATGTGGACGATCCTCGCGGTCGTGCTGCTCATGGCAGTTCTCGTGTTCAACCTCAATCGTCACTATGAGTCCGAAAAGGAACTGGCGTCGCTCAAATCCGAGCAGGCCGCCCTGCTCGAACGCGAAAACCGCGCCTATGCGATGAACGCAAAGCTGTTCCACGACTTTCACAACCACATCGGCGCGCTTCGCCACCTGCTCACCCACGGGCAGTATGAACAGGCCGTGCAGTACCTCGACGAGCTGCAGGAGCCCCTGCGTGAGATGGCGGACGCCGTCTGGACGGGCGAGCCGACCGTGGACTACCTCATCAACCGCGCGCGGGCGGAGGCAAAGGCCGCGCACATCGCGTTTCAGGCGCAGGTGGAATTTCCGCGGAACACGGGGCTAAGAAGCGCCGACCTTTGCGCCATCCTCGGAAACCTGCTCGACAACGCCCTCGAGGCGGCGCGGCAGGTCGCAGACCCGCAGGCGCGCTTTCTGCGGCTTACGATCCGCCGCGTCAATCATCTGCTCCTCATCAAGGTCGAAAACAGTGCCCCGGCTGCGCCCGTGACGGAAAACGGCGCGTTAAAGACGACGAAAACCGCGCACGGCCTGCACGGCTGGGGTATAAAAAGCGCGCGCACCGCGACCGAAAAATACGACGGCGTCCTGCAGTCCTCCTATGAGAACGGAATCTTTCGGGCAGTCGCCACGCTCTCCTTCCCCTCAGCCCCCGCTAACGGGAGGCCGACGTAATCATTTCGCGGCCAAAAAACGACCGTTCGCGGACATTTTCGCACGCCGCCTCCTTTTCCTCTATAATACAGGTATCAAATGACAGAAAACCAAAAGGAGGAACCGTTATGCGTCACGTATTTATCCGCAGCATCTTAACCCTGATCTGGCTGGCAGCCGCCATCTTTGGTGCCGTCTCCGGCAATCTCGTATGGGCTGTCTTTTATCTCATCCTCGGGGGCGTCTGCCTGCTCTCCGCTTACCGGATGTGGAAAAAGGAAAAAAGCGACGAGGGGGAACACTGACATGGAAGCCCCGCTCTTATCCGTACAGCATCTGCGCGCGTGGTACGAAAAAGACCGCAACGTGCTCTCGGACTTTTCCGTCACGCTTGAAAACCGCGAGGTCGTCGGCCTGATCGGCTTAAACGGCGCAGGAAAGACAACCTTTTTGAAGGTGCTCTCCGGCCTGCTGCCCACATTTGACGCCGGCAGCATCCGGTTTCAGGGGCATCCCGCAAACGTGCGCGGCGCGTTCAAAATGTGCCGCTACACCGTGTTCGCCGAGGATGATTCCTTTTCCTTTTTCACGTTCCGCGAATACCTCGCCTACGTCTTCGCGGCATACGGGAAGCCGGTTCCCGACGTCACCGCGCTCGTCGAGGGCTTCGGCTTCACAGATTACGCCGACGCGCTGCTCGGGAGCCTCTCGACCGGAAACCGGAAAAAAGTCTACTTAATCACGGCGTTTGCGCTGAAGCTCCCGCTGCTTCTGCTCGACGAGCCGGTCAACGGGCTGGATTTTCAGAGTACGGAATTTTTGTATCGACAGATCACAGATTACCGGAAATATGGAACGATCCTGTTCTCGTCCCACATTTTAGAGAGTATCACACTGACGTCCGACCGGGTGCTCGTGCTCGAGCACGGGGCCATCCGCCGGACGTTCACGGGCGGCAATGTAAATGCCGCAGACATTCGGGAGGCGCTTCACGATGACACAGATATTTAAGGCATACGCGAAAAAGTTGTTCGGCGCAGACTGCGGAGCGCTCAAAAGAGCGTTTCCCGTCTATGCGGTCATATTCTTCGGGCTGTATCTCTCCGGCTTGCGGCTAACCGTCGCGCCATTCGTTCTGTATCTGACCGTCGCAGCTTTCAGCGCCGGCGTCCAATGGCGCACCCTCGCCTCGGAGGGAACCGGCGCGCACATGCAGCAGCTGTTCATGCTTCCCTTTGAAAACCGCGGCTTCGTGTTCTCCTATGTCGGCGCACTCGGCGCGTACACGCTTCTCACGAAAACCGCAGGGCTTTTGGCCGTCCTGTTCGCCGTCTGCCCGTGCGGTGTAACAGAGCTTCTCACCGCGCTCCCTGGCAGCGTCTGTGCGGTTACCCTCACATCCTGCCTTTACGCGGGAAAGCACATGCATCCGATCCAGCGAATGCTCTGCCTCCTCTGGCCCGCCGCCTTTCTCGCCGCCGTTCTTCTGCGACAGGGGACGCCCGTGTTTCTTCCTATTGTATTGGGCGGCAGCCTGCACGCGGCCATCCTTCTGTCCGGCACCGACGCATACGCCTTTTACAGGGGCAATCGCGCACACAGCCGCAGTGTAAAAAGCGGCAGACATGCTCTCGCATGGCGCTACCTCGCCCGCTATCTGCTCACGCACAAAAACTATCTGTTGAACACGCTGGCGCTGTGGGGCGTCGCCTGTGTGCTGCCCGTTTTTTTTAAGCAGACAAACAGCAGCTTTGCACTGCCCATCGGCTTTGCCATCTTAACCTTAAACACGCCGCTTGGCATCCTGCTCTCCTGCGATCCCGCGTCCGAGCAGGCGCTCCGCTTCCTGCCCCGCCAGGGAAGGCTGTTTGTCATCCCCTACTGCCTGTTTCTTTTTCTGTGCAACCTTGCTGCGGATGCACTGTTTCTGTGCAGCTATGTACTCCAATCCGGCAGCGTCGGTGCTCCTGTCTGGCTCACGGCGGCGCTGTTCGCCTTTCTCGGAGCGCTTGGCACCGTGCTGCTCGAGTGGTTTTTCCCGCTGCGCGGCTGGAAAACAGAAAACGACCTGTGGCATCATCCGCGGAAATATATCGTCCCCGCCGCCCTGCTCCTTCTCGCGGGCCTTCTCACAGCCGTGTAGAAAACTGGCGGATGCGCTCCGATGCCGGAGGCAGGCTCCGCAGACGACCCTTCCGCCGGAGGCAGCACCGTTTTATCCTATTCTACCGCTCCTCCAGACTCGTGTAAGGCCGGTGCGTGCCCACATAGCGGTACGCGGGGCGGATGATCTTTCCGTTGTTTACCAGCTCCTCGAGCCGGTGGGCACTCCACCCGGAAATACGCGAAATTGCAAAGATCGGCGTGAACAATTCCATCGGAATGCCCAGCATTGTGTACACAAAGCCGCTGTAAAAATCCACGTTGGCGCAGATCGGCTTAAACAGGTGCCGCCGCTTCGCGATCAGACGCGCGGAAATGTGCTCCACCCGGTCGTAAAGCGCAAACTCCCGCTCCATGCCCTTCGCCTCGGACAGCAGGCGCGCATATTTTTTCAGCATAACCTCGCGCGGGTCGGAATCGGTGTAGACGGCGTGTCCCATGCCATAGATCAGTCCCGCGCCGTCAAACGCTTTTTTGTCGAGCACCGCAGCCAGATATTCCTCGAGCGCCGTCTCGTCCGCCGTGTTCGGGCAGTTCGCCCGCAGATCCTCAAACATCTGCATGACCTTTAAGTTCGCGCCGCCGTGCCGCGGCCCTTTGAGCGACGACATAGACGCCGCCACCGCGGAATAGGTGTCCGTGCCGGAGGACGTCACCACATGGTTCGTAAAGGTCGAGTTGTTGCCGCCGCCGTGCTCCGCGTGCAGCACGAGCGCCACGTCGAGCACACGCGCCTCAAGCTCTGTGTAGCTGCCGTCCTTTCGCAGCATGTACAAAATATTTTCGGCGGTGGAGAGCTCCTTTTTCGGCGGACGCACGAGCAGCGTCTTTTCCAGCCTGAAATGCCGGTACGCATAATAGGAGTAGACCGCCATCAGCGGCATCTTCGCGATGAGCTGCAGCGACTGGCGCAACACATTGTCCACGGCGATGTTGTCCGGGTCGGAGTCGTAGGAGTAGAGCAGCACGATACACTTCTGCAGCGCGTTCATCAGGTTGGCGGGCGGCTCCTTCATGATGACGTCGCGCACAAACTCGCTGGAGAGCTCCCGCAGGCTCCCCAAAATCTGCACGAAGCTTGTGAGCTCCTCCTCCCTCGGCAGCCTTCCGAACAGAAGCAGATACGTCGCCTCCTCAAACATAAACCGCTGTCTGCCATTGCCCGCGATCAGATCCACGACGTTTACGCCCTGAAAATACAGCTCCCCGTCGATCGGATAGCTCGCGCCGTTTTCGTCCTGACGCGTCGCCAGCACGTCGGAAATCTCGGTGAGCCCGGTCAGAACGCCCTTGCCGTTCGCATCGCGCAGCCCGCGCTTGACGTCGTATTTCTGATAAAGACCCTGATCGATCGCGCCCGAGAGCATACAATGCCGCACAAGCTCCGCAAACTGCCCGTCCAGCTCTTCGCCAAGCTCCATCATCTCGTGATACTTCATGTCCTCTCTCCTTATGTATAAAAAATTATGCGCCTGCAAAAACCCTGACCGGTGCTTTTAATTGCATCGCCACAGTCAGGGTCAGATCACCGGATTCATCGGATAAAATTCGTCCGCACCGCGGCCTCCCGCTCCGGCAGCCCGTAGCGCTCCTTCCCGAGCGCGATGCTCTTCATCAGAAACGCCATGTTGCGCGCGAGCGTGCGCATCGACTGCAAGCCCTCCGCGTCCTCCTTCGCCTCGCCGGGCAGTCTGCCGTGAATCCCGTTCCAGTATTGCCCGGTCGCAATCGGCATTCCCGCAATCGCGAAAAACTTGTTCAGCTCATCGTAGGTCGTCGTAACCCCGCCGCGCCTTGCCGCAGCCACCGCCGCGCCCACCTTCATTGTCTTGTCGAAATGCGTGCTGTAAAAGAGCCGCGTCAGAAGCGCGATCAGCGTCGCGTTTGCGGACGCATAATAGACCGGGCTTCCAACCACAAGGCCGTCGCACGCCTCAAACACAGGCGCAAGCTCGTTGACGATATCGTCAAAGACGCACCTTCCGGTCTCTGCGCATTTCACACACGCAATGCAGCCCCGGATATCCCTGCCTCCGACGTGCAAAAGCTCTGTCTCGATCCCCTCGTCTGCAAACACCCTTTGCATCTCATGCAGCGCCGCCGCCGTGTTGCCCTCCGCGCGCGGGCTTCCGTTAAGCATTAAAACCTTCATCACCGATACCTCCGTTTTCTTCCTATTTTCCTTCCTATTTTCCTTCCTATTTTCCTTCCTATTTTCCTTCCTATTTTCCTTCCTA
>CAMTZV010000017.1 GCA_947086625.1 uncultured bacterium
CGAGAGATTGGAAATGACATCCACCACCTGCGCCCGCGCGCTGTCACAGGAGCTTGCATTGTCACGGATCACATTCGTTCCCTCGCGGGATACACTGATGCCGTCGCTCACCTCACCAAAGCGCTGCTGCGTATCACCAAGCTTCTCGGACTGCTCTGCGATCAGCCCTTCCGTCTCCTTCATGACAACCATCGTCTTTTCCGACTCCGCGAGCAGCGTGTCGATAATCTGCTGAATCTCCGCAGCCGCCTCGTCAGACTGAACCGCCAGCTTCTGGATCTCGCCTGCAACGACCGCAAAGCCCTTACCCGCCTCGCCCGCACGGGCAGACTCGATGGAAGCGTTCAATGACAGAAGGCTCGTCTGATCCGCGATCGAGGTGATGAGCGACGCAGCCTCTCCGATCTTCTCGATTGAGGCGTTTGTCATGCGGATCTGCTCACTGATGCGCGCAACCGCAGCCGTCGTGCGTTCGTTTGCCTCGCCAAGCTGCCGGATCGTTACCGATGAAGCATCTCCCGCCGCGCTCATCGTGTTTGAGGTGTCTGTCAGGCTTCCGACATTCGTCACAATATTTTCGATCACCTCGCCCATCGTGGCGATCTCCTGCGAAGCCGTCTCGATCTCCTCCGCCTGCGATACCGCACCCTTGGAAATATCCTCCACTGCACGGCTGATCTCGTCTGCCGCCGCGGACGACTGCCCTGCCATCTCGTCAAGTGAATGCCCGGATTCGCTCAGCCGCTCCGAAGAGCTCTTGAGCTCGCCGACAATCTGGCGTAGCTTGTCCACCAGATTTTTCGCGCTCACGCCCATCTGCCCGATCTCGTCGCCCCGCTTCATCACCCGATCCGGGACCGTCACGGTCAGATGGCCCTCCGACATGCGCTCCAGCACATCGGATGCCTCCACAAGCGCCTTTGCGATGCCGTCCGCGATAAAAAATCCGATCACGCAGCAGACGATCAACACTACAATCGCTGCAATAATCATCGTGCGCAGCTTGGAGTTCATGTACTCCTCCACCTCGTGGCTCGGCTGTCCCGCGAAGAGCGCGCCGACCACTGTGCCGTCGGGGTTTTGAAGCGGCAGATAAACCGCATAAAAATTCATGCCAAGAATATCGATATCTGTCGTCTTATAGATTTCCCTGCGCTGTACGGCCTCCCAAACCTCGTCGGAAATCTCTGTGTTAATCGGACGCTCGCCGTTCTCGTCGGTCAGTGTGCTCGCCACGCGCATCTTGCCGTAGCAGAGTGTGATGTACGCCTCGGATTTCGCCGTAAAATAGTCAAGTGCGCCCTCGCCCGGCGTCAGATTCACGCCATTGCGGTAAATATCGCCGTCAATGTACTCGTAATCATTTTGTCCGCCCTGTGCGTCAAAGGAGCCCTCAACCGCCACGCCAAGCGACTCGAGCCCGGTGAGCACCTCCTTCTGCATACCGTCCCGGATCGCACTGATCGCAAAGAACAGCATGATAATGACTGCCGAAAGAACCGGGACTCCCGCCAAAAGGATCAGCTTTGCCTTAATGCCGAATCTCCCGCTCGAATTTCGTCTATGAACTGCATCGCCCTTTTTTACTTTTCCTGTCAAATCCATACTTACTTCCACTCCTTCGTAAAAATTGGTTGTTGCCGGTGTCTGGAATCTATTTTATTCAAAATAGCTCCTTCCCGCAACCTTTTTTTTTACAAAATCCCTGTTTTTTTGCACGTTCTCCCGTACAATTCGACATTTAACCGACATATTGTCGAATTGTACCCAAACGCCCTTTTACGAAGGGTCTGAAGCATTCAAAAAGCGCTTAAAGCTGTGTCTCGACGAAAATATCATAGATGGAACGCACTGCGCGCTCGAAATCGTCGTTGCTCACACCGATGATGATGTTCAGCTCGCTCGAGCCCTGATCGATCATTTTGACATTGATCTGCGCGTGTGCCAGCGCCGAGAAGATCCGGCCCGCCGTTCCCCGTGTGGACTTCATCCCGCGCCCCACGACCGCCACGAGTGCCAGATCGCCCTCGATCTCGATCGTATCCGGTGAGGCATAGCGATGAATCGCCGAGAGCACCTGCTGCTCCTTGCCCTCAAAGTCATGCCTCTGGACAAAAACGGTCATCGTATCGATGCCGGATGGCATATGCTCAATAGAAATCTCGTGATCCTCGAACGCCTGCAGCACCTTGCGGCAGAAGCCGACCTCGGAGTTCATCATATCCTTGTCGACGTTGACCGCCACAAAATCCCGAAGCCCCGCGATGCCGGTGATCGTGTATTCCGGCTGGTGGCAGGTGCTCTCCACGATCATCGTGCCCGGCTCCTGCGGCGCGTTTGTGTTGCGGATGTTGATCGGAATACCCTCCTTGCGCACGGGAAAGATCGCGTCCTCGTGCAGCACGCCGGCGCCCATGTAGGAGAGCTCGCGCAGCTCCCTGTACGTGATCGTGTGGATGACGGCCGGATTGTCAATGATGCGCGGATCGGACACGAGAAAGCCCGAGACGTCCGTCCAGTTCTCATAGATCGTCGCATGCACCGCCCGCGCCACGATGGAGCCTGTGATATCGGAGCCCCCGCGCGAAAACGTGTGGATCACGCCGTTTTCCTCCGCCCCGTAAAAGCCGGGGATGACCGCGCAGTCCGTTTTTTCCAGCCTCTGTGCCAGCACCTCGTTCGTCCGATCGGCGAGGAAGTTGCCCTCAGCGTCAAAGAAAATGACCTCCGCCGCATCGATAAATGTAAAGCCCATGTACGCCGCCATGATGATGCCGTTTAAGTATTCGCCGCGGCTCGCCGCATACGCTGCGCCCGCCCTGTTTTTAAAATTCGTCTCGATCGTCTTAAACTCCTCGTTCAGCGATAATTTCAGATCGAGGCCCTTGATGATGGAATCATAACGATCCCTGATCTTCCCGAGCTTGCCGGAAAATTCCTTTCCCGCCTCGGCGATGCCGTAGCAATCGTAGAGCATATCGGTCACCTTTGTGTCCTTGGCGCCGCGCTTGCCCGGTGCGCTCGGCACCACATACCTGCGCGACTCGTCGGCCCGGATGATCGCTCCCGCTTTTTTGAACTGCTCTGCGCTGGCGAGGGAGCTTCCGCCAAATTTTACTACCTTTACCATTGTCTCTTTCTCCTTCGATCAAACTTTATCCGCATCATACTATACTACACCCGCCACAAAAATGCTACGGTTTTCTTTCTATACCTCATCCTCAGTGAGCACGACCGTCTGCCCCTGCAGGCGTGTGCGCCGCAGGTCGAGCAGCCGCTGGTTTTCCGATCCGCGGTATTTCAGCGCAATGTTTTTCTGCCCGATCACAAACTCGCCGTCCACGAGCACGTCGATTTGTGCGAGCAGCTCGTCCGTGACGTCGGTGCGCGCCCGGCTCGTCCCGAGCAGATCACGCTCCAATGTATACCCGGTGTACACCCATATATTTTTTTTCGGGAGCGTCGCGCGCACATCCCGCAAAAGCGCCAGCAGCTCCCGCTGGTTTTCCGGCTCAAACGGCTCGCCGCCGAGCACCGTAAGCCCCTGTATATAGTCCGGGGCGAGCGCCTTTAAAATCTCCGCCTTCACGCGGTCCGTGTACTCCTCACCGTAAAAAAAGTCCCATGTCTCCGGGTTAAAGCACTCTTTGCAATGGTGCGTGCAGCCCGAGACGAACAGGGATACCCGCACCCCCGGCCCGTTGGCGATATCTGTCTTTTTCAATGCCCCATAATACATGCTCACCGCTCCTTTTCTTTTTTCTGCCCCTGTTTACGCGCCAGCCGCAGCCGCACGAAGGGCAGGTTTCCTGCCCCCTAGTATAACCGTTTCTTCCGGCCCGGGCAAGTGGCTTCCTGTAATTGACATCCATTTTATTTTCAGTTATGATTGATGGGACAAAACGACAATCAGAGAATTAAAGGAGATGTATGAAATGAGCTTTACTTATCTTCGTCCGCTGCCTACCCCGGACGAGATCAAAACCGAATATCCGTTATCCGAACGGCTGACGGCGATCAAGCGGGAGCGTGACGCGCAGATCAGCAATATCATCACGGGGAAGGACGGCCGCTTTTTGGTCATCATCGGGCCGTGCTCCGCCGACAGCGAGGATCCGGTGTGCGAGTATGTGAGCCGGCTTGCGAAGGTGCAGGAAAAGGTAAAGGACAGTCTGATCTTAATCCCACGCATTTACACGAACAAGCCGCGCACGACCGGCGAGGGCTACAAGGGCATCGCCTCCCAGCCCGACCCCGAAAAAGCACCGGACATGATCGCCGGGCTCATCTCCATGCGAAAGATGCAGCTGCGCGCCATCGCCGAGAGCGAGCTGACACCCGCGGACGAGATGCTCTACCCCGAAAACTGGGAGTACATCCGTGATCTGCTCTCCTACGTCGCCATCGGAGCACGCTCCGTGGAGGACCAGCAGCACCGTCTGACCGCCAGCGGCTTCGACGTCGCCTCCGGCATGAAAAATCCGACGAGCGGCGATTTTTCGGTCATGCTCAATTCGGTTTACGCCGCACAGCACCCTCACCGCTTTACGTTCCGCGGCTATGAGGTGGACACGTCCGGCAACAAGCTCACGCACGTGATCCTGCGCGGCGCGGTCAGCAAGCACGGAAACACCGTCCAGAACTACCACTACGAGGATATTATGCGTCTCATTGACATGTACGACAGGATGGAGCTTGTCAACCCCGCCGCCATCATCGACGCGAACCACTCCAACTCTGGCAAAAGGTACGAGGAGCAGGTGCGCATTGTCAAGGAGCTCATGCACAATCGCCAGATCTCCCCGGACATTCGAAGCATGGTGAAGGGCGTCATGATCGAGAGCTACTTAGAACCCGGCTGCCAGAAGATCGGCGAGCACGTCTACGGCAAGTCCATCACCGATCCGTGCCTCGGCTGGGAGGAGTCCGAGCAGCTCATCTACGATATCGCGGAGACGTGTTAGTTTTCTGATGCGAAAATCCGGCCGGGCTTTTTGTCGGAACAATCATCCCCTTGCAAAATGAATTGATTATGAACGAGTACCAGGAGGATTCTATATGCTTGGAACAATCATAGGTGACATCGTAGGTTCTGTCTACGAGTGGCACAACATAAAAACAAAAGAGTTTCCCTTGTTCCGTGATGACTGCTTTTTCACAGACGATACCGTTATGACCTGTGCCGTAGCAGAGGCACTCATGAATGGCGGCGAGAAAGATAATTTCATAGATGCCATGAAAAAGTATGGCCGTATGTACCCGAATGCCGGATACGGCGGCAGATTCGGAGAGTGGATATTCTCTGAAGACCGCGAACCATACAACAGCTATGGCAACGGTTCTGCAATGCGTGTTTCTCCATGCGCCTGGCTGATGAATTGCGGTTTCTGTGCGAGAACGGGTTTGTGGCCTTCAAATGGCAGGGCAAAAGCAAGTTTATCCGCCGAGGTCACGCATAACCACCCGGAAGGAATCAAAGGCGCAATGGCCACAGCCGATGCAATTTTCATGTGTCGCTATTACTTCGGTGGTTATTGCGGAGATTATGAACAGCCCATCAATGATAATCCGGCTGAGTGCAAAAAGCGCATCAAGGAACACATTGAAAATGAATATGGCTACAATTTATCGATGAGTCTGGATGAGATACGGCCTACCTATCAATTCAACGAAACCTGTCAGGATACCGTGCCACAAGCCATCATTGCATTCCTTGAAAGCACAGACTTTGAGGATGCCATCCGTAATGCCATATCCCTTGGCGGAGACAGCGATACGCTTGCCGCTATCACAGGCAGCATTGCAGAAGCGGCATACCGCATTCCCGACTGGATTAAGGACAAGGCATACTCCTATCTTGATGAACCGCTGAAGGATGTGCTCAGAAGGTGGAAGAAGTTCACTTCTCCCTATCACTCCAGATACGACGCGTAAATATCCGCATCGACCGCCGCGCGGATGCTCTCGTAGACGGGCGCGGCGCATTCCCGCATCTCGTCCCGCGTCTCGTCGGAAAGCGTGATGATCGTCGTCCCGGATGCCTCGATCGTGGCGATGCGCTCCGCGATGCGCGCGTCCGAAGCTTCCCGCGCGTACGCCGTGGCCGCTGCCGCCGCCGCGGTCATGATCTTTTGATCCTCCTCCGGGAGATTCTTGAAGAACGCATCGTTCACGATCAGCGAGATGAGGTGCGGCAGGTGGTTCGTCTCCACGACATAATCCTGCTGCTCGTAGAGCCGATTGGACACGATGACCTCATACGGGTTTTCCTGCGCGTCGATCGTATTCTGCTGCAGGCCGATGTAGACCTCCGAGAAGCTCATCGGCGTCGGGTTTGCGCGAAGGGATTTCCAGAACGCCAGATGAAAGCTGTTCTCCATTGTCCGTATCTTCTGCCCTTTGAAATCGGACACACTGTTTACCGCCTTGTTCGTGCTCATCACGCGAAAGCCCTGATCCGCCATCCCGAGCAGATGGTAGCCGCCCTGCGTGTACACGTCGCTGACCAGACCGTAAAAGTGCTCCTCGTCGACCTTTTCTCTGCACGCCTCCAGCGAGTCAAACACACACGGCAGGTCGAACACGGCCAGGTCCGGCAGAAACGTCACCTGGGGCGCGGTATTCTGCACGACAAACGGGATGTCCCCATCCATGCACGTCTCTAAAAGCTCGCGGTCGCCGCCCAGCGTCGAGTTGGCGTAGACCTGTATTTTCATCCTCCCGCCGCTTCGCTCATACACCTCTCCTGCAAATTTTTCGGCGAAGATCTGCGTCACCGTATCCTCCGGGCTGGCCGTCGCCAAAGGCCACGCGTAGCGCTGCTCATCGGATGAGCCGCAGCCGGTCAGCGCCGCGAAAGCCGTCAGAAGAAGCGCCACGAGCGCGCCGCCCCAAATTTTTTTCTTCATCAGATCCCCTCCTATTAATAAGGTTGCGCCCGTTCGCCTCCGCTCTCGGGCATGTCGTCGGAAGGCATCCAAAAAAATGCTTCGCATTTTGCCTTCCTCCTATAACAGCCCCAGCGAAATCGCGGGCACAAACGTAATCACAAGCAGCGCCGCCAGAAAGAATCCGATCATCGGCATCGCCTTTTTCGCGATCGCCATGACGGGCACGTCGGTCAGCGAGCTTGCCACAAACAGATTAACACCGATCGGCGGCGTCACAAAGCCGATCGCCAGGTTCACGACCATAATCACGCCGAACTGCACCGGATCCATGCCAATCGCCTCCACGATCGGAAGCAGAATCGGCGTCAGGATCAAAATGGCGGGCGTCGTATCCATGACCATCCCCACGATCAGCAGGAATGCGTTGATCACGAGCAGAATCACGACGGCGTTTGAAAAATGGCCCAGAATAAACGCGCTCACCGTCTGCGGAACCTGCATGAGCGTCAGCACGCGCGAAAACGCCGTGGAAGCGGCAAGGATAAACAAAATCGGCGAAAACGTCCTGATCGCCTCCACGAGGATCGCCTTGATATCCGAAAGGCGGATGCTCTTATAGATAAACAGGCTGACCGCCAGCGCGTAAAAAACGGATATGACCGCCGCCTCCGTCGGCGAGGCGACGCCGGAATAGATGCACCCCAGTATGATGACCGGGCTTAAGATGGCGAAAAAGCTCTCCTTCAGGACGACGAGCAGCCCTTTCTCGTGCAGCTTCGACACCTCGTCATGTATTTTCTCCCTGTCCTCCCCGAAGCGCCTGCAATGGTAAATGGCATACAGCATCAAAAGCGCCCCGATCAAAAGGCCCGGCAGAATCCCCGCTAAAAACAAGTCGCTCACGGACGCCCCCGAGGCCATCCCGTACATGATAAAGGGGATGCTCGGCGGAATGATGACGCCAAGCCCGCCCGCAACCGCAACGACCGAGGTGACAAACACCTTGTCATAGCCCAGTCCGATCAAAATCGGAATCGTCATGCTCCCGACCGCCGCCACCGTGGCTGGCGCGGAGCCGGAAATCGCCCCGTAAAACAGGCAGGTCACAATGACCGCGCACGGCATTCCCGCCGTGAGCTTTCCGAAAAAGAACGCAAATACATCAAAAATGCGCCTGGAAATCCCGCCCTTTGCCATGAGGATGCCGGAGAGGACAAACATCGGCACCGCCAGCAGCGGAAAGCTGTCCAGCCCGCCGAACATCGCGCGGATCAGATATTTTGCGCCCACGGTAAACGACGGGTCAAAGGCCCCCGGCAGCACCGCGGCGATTCCGAGCATGATGGAAACCGGGATCGCAATCACAAGCCCGATCAGAAAGACGATAAAGATAACTGCAACCGGCATAGCTACTCCTCCGTGTCTAAACTGTCGCTGTTCGCTTCAATAAATGATTCCGGCGTATTGCGCTCCGGGTGGGCGGGATCAAACACGTTCTCGCCCCTGGCAATCCGAAACTCAATCACCCACCGCTGTAAAATCCGAAACGACACAAGAACAAACGCCACAAGCGGCGCCGCCTGGATATAATACATCGGAATGCCGCAGGCGGGGCTGACCTGTCCGCTCTTTACGGCCGACATCATGTAGAGGAAGGCAAACGGAATCATGTAGAAGAAAAAAATCAGCTCAAAGGTGTGGTTCACAACCTTAAAGACGGCGCGTCCCCTCCGCGGAAACATCGCCACAAACTGCTCGATTTTGATGGACAGGCAGCGCTTGCTGCAATAGCTGACGCTAAGGAAGCCGCTCCATATAAAAAGATAGCGGGTCAGCTCCTCCGACCACGACAGCGACATGCCAAGCACATAGCGGGAAAGCACCTGCACCCCCATGATAAGCGTCATCAGAACGAGAAAGACGACGAGCAGAAACTCCTCCAAATTGGCATCCAGCCACCGAAACGCCTTCATGAAATCCCCCCTCCGTTGGCATGGCATCCCAGAGCCGTAAAATAGAGCACCCGGCTCTGAAATGCCGCAAAGTAGTATCCTATAACGCGTTATGAAGCAGATGTAATACCGTGTTCAGATCGTTCACGCCCATCTGGCCGGGTGCGGACGCCTTTTTCGCCGCGCCGAACGTCAGCGCGGAGCCGAACACCTCTCCGCAAAGACGGCTGATCACGCCGGTACCCGCCATCGACATCGTGATGATCGGACGATCGGCATACTCGGTGTACATTTCCTCCGTCGCCGCGAGCAGCGTGAGCACATCCCTCCTGCTCTGCGGCATCACCGCGATCTTGGGGATATCCGCGCCAAGCTCCTGCATCTTGCGCAGACGGCCTACAATGTCGTCCTTCTTTGGCGTCTTATCAAAATCGTGGTTGGAGGCGACAACCTTCACGCCCGCCGCATGCGCCTCTTTGATGATGCGGCTGACGATTTCATCTCCGGTAAACACCTCGACGTCGATCAGATCCGTATAGCCGGACTTTGCCGCCGCGATGTTGAGTGCCGCGTAGCTTTCGGCGTCGATGGCCTTCTCCCCGCCCTCCTTTGAGGTGCGGAAGGTCATGAGAAGCGCGGTATCCCCCAATACCTCGCGCAGCTCCTTTAACACGCCGATCACCGCCTCCGTGTCAAATACGTTTTCAAACCAGTCGACTCTCCACTCGACCACATCGACGGGAATCGCGTCGAACGTCTTTGCCTCCGCGAGGATATCGTCCCTCGTCACGCCCACGATCGGCACACAGATTTTGGGAACCCCCTCGCCAATCAAAA
>CAMTZV010000018.1 GCA_947086625.1 uncultured bacterium
GCTGTTGCCCTGCGCCGGACTGTGCGGCCTGCCCGGCTGTCTGTGCCTGCTGTCCGCCCATCGCAAACAGGTTCTGCGCATTCATGCCGCCGCCCGCGTTCATCGCCATGCCCATACCCATAAACCCGGCCATCGCGCCGGAGGAATTTGACGCGGCTGCTCGCATTGCGTCCGCCTGTGCGCCGACGAGCGTCGCGCCCGCCATATTCGGGTTCTGCAATGCCGCCGTGCGCTGCATCTGCTTGATCATCTCCGCGTCCTCGTCGGGAAGCGTGACGGAGCCAAGCGCGATGCTGACGACCTTTAAGCCGCGCAGCTCACCCCACTTCTTCGAGAGCGCGTCGTTCATCGCATCCTCAAGCTCGGTGTTGTGCGCCACAATCTGGTTCGGGCGCATCTCCAGATCGGAGAGCCTTCCGAACGCGGGCTGCAGAGCGCTGATAAACTCCGTTTTGAGCTGTCCGTCCAGCGTATCGCGCGTGTAGTCCTGCTCGACGTTGCCGCACACATTCGCGTAAAAGAGCAGCGGATCGGCGATCTTATACGAGTAGACGCCCGAGCAGCGGACGGAGACATCCACGTCCAGCCCGATCCTGGAATCGACGACGCGGAACGGAATCGGGTTGGGCGTCCCGAATTTGTTGTCGACCAGCTCCTTTGTATTGAAATAGTAAACCCGCTGATCCTTCCCTGTATCGCCGCCGAACGTGAAGCGCCTGCCAACGGTCTGAAATGTCTCTATGATGCTCTGGCCAAGATTCCCCGTAAAGATGCTTGGCTCGCTCGAGGTGTCGTAGCGGAATTCGCCCGGCTCGGCGCATACCTCCACGACCTTTCCCTGCTCCACGATCATCATGCACTGGCCGTCCGCCACGGCGACCACGCTGCCGTTTGAGATAATGTTGTCGTTTCCCTTTGTATTTGAGGAACGCCCGCTCGTGCGCTTTTTCCCTTTTGTGACCATGACATCCTTTTCCATCGCCTCGCAATAGAAAAACTCCTTCCACTGATCCGCCAGTGTCCCGCCGAGCGCGCCCGCTCCAGCTTTGATAAGTCCCATAAGATACCCCTTTCTTTTTATCTGTTGCACTGCGGCTGCGCCCGCGGCGCTGCCGCTGCCTTCCCCTTACTTTACTGACAGTGTAGCGTATCCGTCCATGAAATTGCATGTACCGTCATGAATCGACCCGGATCTGCGCCGAATCGACAGTTTCTCCGTAGCTTTCCGGATTTTCGCATTGCCGCGCCGCCCCCCCCCTTAACGAAACACGCAGGATAAAGCGGTGATCCTTTGCGGAAAACGAATACAGCCCGCCGTACTGCTCCACAATCGCGCAGATACTCTGCACGCCGATTCCGTGCCCCGGTTCGCCCGTGACCGGAATCCCATGATAAAACACAACGTCATCGCCGCACGTATTGACGATCTGCACAAAGATTGTCCCGTTTTCCTCATACGCCGACACCTCGATCTTCGCACTCTTTCCGTCTTTTTGTACCTTCCGACAGGCGTATATCGCATTCTCGAGCGCGTTGGAGAGCAGCACGCACAGATCGTTTTCGGAGACCGCGATCACCTGCGGGATATTTGCCGATATCTCAAATGCGACGCCGGATTTTTTTGCACGCTCCGCAAACGAAGAAAAAATCAGGTTCGCCGACTCGTTTTCGCAAAACGGCACAACCACTGCCGCATCGATTTGTGAGCAGATCCTCCGGATATATTCCTGCGCCTGCACGCTTCGGCCGTTTTCCATGCATGAGAGGATGTACTGCATGTGATGGCGCATGTCGTGGCGGTAAGCCCTCGTCCTGCGCTGCGCCTCCCGCAGAGCATCAATCTCACAGACGGCCTGCGTCACCTGTAAATCCAGACTGTCGCATGTCTCCTCGAGCTGTCCGCGTATCCGCCCCTCCTTTGAAATGTAGTACACAAAGGCCAGATACGCCCCGCTGCACACAGACGGCATAAATTCCGCCACGAACAGTCCTCCCTCGAAAACGAGGTTTGTATAGACGCGCGTCGCATAGTCAAAGCAATAGTAGACCGCCGGCACCAGTCCGAAGCACACCTGCACCGACCGTGGATAATGCGAGAGGAATCGCACCGGGCGCGCAGCAAAGCGCAGCAGCAGAATCAGCATCGGCACGGTCAGAAGAAGCTCCGCGAGATCCTCTGCCATCTGTCCGCCGCTGCATATGACTACAAGAAGAAGCGCCAGCCAGTGGCGGAGCTGACAGCACAGATACGCGGTCAGCACCGAAATCACCGGCCAGAGAATTTTTCTGCCGAGCAGGCAGAGCACCACAGCCAGCGGCAGATGTGTGACAAGCGGATACAGCCGCTCTACAAGATCCGCATCAACCCGGAAATACAGGATTCCCTGAAGCAGAAAGATCACCGCCATAACGGCTTCAAAGAGCAGCCTGTTTTTCCGCGTCCAGCAGATATCACAGAACAACGCGGAGAGAACCATGCCGAAAATCCCCACGGAGATCAGATTGAAAAGACGAATCACGCTCATGACACGAACACCAGCTCTCTGTTCAGCGCATACGCCAGATACGACTCCTTGATCTCGGTATATTTTCCGTGCGGGATCGGGACGTTCACATCGCCGCTCATCACAATCGTTTTATAGGAAATGCTTTTGACATACTCCATATTGACCAGATACGAGCGGTGCGGGCGCAGAAAATTCCCATAGGGCAGAAGCTTTTTGCACAACCCGTCCATACCCCCGCCACCCTCGAAAATCTCGCCGTTTTCCATATGAAAGATCAGTGTGCGCCCCATGACCTCACAGTACACGAGCTTTTCCAGCTCGATGCGCCGGATGCCGCTTTTGGAAAACAAAAGAAGGCTTCCCTGTCTGGCCCGGTTACACGCCGCGACAACCGAATCCATCAGCTCAAAAAACTGCGCCTCGCGGACGGGCTTCATCTGATAAAAATATGCGCCCACTGTGTAGGATTCCACCGCAAATTCGGCGGATGAGGTCAGAAAAATAATTTTTATATCCGTGTCATACTGCCGGATCTCCCTTGCCACATTGATTCCGTTTTGTCCGGGCATGAGGACGTCCAGAAACAGAATATCCCAGCGCATGCCCTTCTCGATTTCCTCGAGCACCTCCAGTGGGCTATGAAACATCGCGCAGGCAATTTCCTGGCTGCATGCTCCGCAATATTTTTCAAACAGAACCCTCATTTCCTCCAAAACGGTCGGATCATCGTCACAAAATGCTGCTTTTATCATGTATGTATTCCCTCTCCTCTGTGCCGACGGACATAGCGGCATATAATTTCCAATTGACACCCCCGCCGGTTTTCGTTAAAATTTATTCCGTAAATACAGCTTCGGGTAAAGGCCGCTCAGGCTACTTTGTATCATACTATATCCCGGAGCGCCAAAAAACCATTTTGCGCGGACGGTCGCCGAAACTGCGCAAACGGTATGTGTTTCGAAAAACGGAGTGATACAGAATGCATATGAAAATAAAACGAACCGGCTGTGCGGCGCTCACCGCGCTCCTCATACTCACGAATGCGATTACGATATCGGCCGAAGACGCGCCGGAAATGCCGGAGAATGCCGTGACGGCTGACACCGCTGCGGAGGCAGACGGTGAAAAAAATGACGGACAGACGGACGATGCCGCAAGCCCCGGGGCAGATGACACGCTGCCGCCGGACGCCGGGACAATGGAGGAACCGTCCTCCGCTTCCCCCGGCACGTCAAGCGGGGAGGAAATGTCCGGCACGCCGGAGCAGACGGATCCGCAAAGTCCCGATGCATCAAAGCCCGGGGAAAGCGGGACAGGACCCGGAGAAGACGAGGCGGGCCATGACCGGCCAAAGCCCGTGCGGCCGGACGGCAAGGACACGGACAACGCCGGAGGCAGCGCAGCAGACACAGGGACGGAAAAGACAGGCGCAGAAAAAGATTCCGTGTCCGATACAAAAGCAAGCACGGCAAAGCATCCCGTTACGGATGCAAAGGCAGGCACGGCAAAAAATTCTGCGGCCGAGGACAAGACGCGCGCACCCGAAAAAAGCGGCGCGGCACAAAATCCCGCGGCGGACGGAGGCGATCACACACCGTCGGCACAAATCCCCGTAAAAAAAGCCGGAGAAGGAGATACCCCGGCCCTGCCCGATCTGCTGCCGGACGACGATCTACATACGGATTCAAAGGAAGACCTGCTGCTCGCGCAGGCCGGCCGCACAGGAAACGCACCTTCTTTGCGCCCGGACCGCACAGAATCACCCGCGCGAACCGGAGGATACAGCCACCCTCCGCTGCTCCCTGCGGCTGCCGCTGTAGCGCTTTTTTGGATCTGCATCGCCGGGGCGAAAAAATTCTCCAAAAAATAAGTTTCATCACTCCCTCCGGTCGATTCGTGCCGCCCTCCCCATTTTTTCGACAAAACGAATATAATAAAAAATGCGGCTAAGAGCTGCGCACAAATTTTTCAATTTATCAGGAGGATGAAACATGAAAGCAATGAAAAAACTGGCTTCCCTTTTGCTTGTGGCGGCGATGTGCCTGTCCATGGCAGCGTGCGGGGGCCCGGACAAACAGCCCGCGATCGACGCCCACAACAAGGCGGGCGACGCCATCAACGAGCTGTCCGAAATCATCAACGCCGACCCGGAAGCATATTCCGAATACCTGGAAGAGATGAACACATTGGTTGATCTGATGAACCAGTGCGGAGCTCTGCTCGAGAGCGACAGCGACGAGCTGGATCAGGAGGCGCTCGACGAGTGGGTCGAAAAGTGCGGCGAGGTCGAACAGTGGGCGAAGGACGCCAGGGCCGAGCTGGAAGGCAATTAGTGTACACTGACAAATGCGGCGGATGCAGACAAACCCTCATCCGCCCTTTTCTTTTCTGAAAGGAGAATGATATGAAAAACAAGAAACTGTCGGCGCTTTTGCTTTCCTTTGCCCTTGCACTATCCCTCACCGCCTGCGGCGGAGATACCGCGGATACGGACGCGCCCGCAGAGGACCGGGACGAGCAGGCGAATGAAGATGCCGCCGCTAAGGACAACGCCCCCGCAGAAGCTGCGGCGGAGGAAAGCTGGGCCGTCTACTGGTATCTGTGCGGAAGCGATCTGGAATCCGGCGGCGGCTTTGCCACGGGCGATTTAAGCGAGCTGATGGAAGCAGAGCTGCCGGAAAACGTAAACGTGGTCATCGAGACCGGCGGCTCATCCGTCTGGCAGAACGACTTTGTGGACACCGAAAAGCTCCAGCGCTGGGTCTATAGCAGCGAGGGCTTAAATCTGGTGGACGAGCAGCCGTCGGCGAGCATGGGCGACGCGCAGACGCTCGCCGACTTTTTAAGCTTTGCAAAAGAGAACTACCCGGCCGAAAAGACCGCGGTCGTATTCTGGAACCACGGCGGGGGCTCCGTATCGGGCGCGTCCTTTGACGAGCTCTACGGCAACGATTCCCTTACCCTCGACGAGATGTATGCGGCATTTTCCGACGTGTGGGAGCCGTCCGGGGACAGCCAGCCCTTAGAGCTTGTCGGCTTCGACACCTGCCTGATGGCGACGGTCGACGTGGCGTACACATTCTCCGACCTTGCGCACTATCTGGTCGGATCAGAGGAAACCGAGCCCGCCAACGGCTGGTACTACTCGCACTGGGTAAAGGAGCTGGCCGAGAACCCTTCCATGGACGGCGAGGCGCTCGGAAAAATCATCTGTGACACCTACTACGAGGGCTGCAAGGCCGCCGGGACGCAGGATAACACGACGCTCTCCCTCACCGATCTCACACAGATCCAGCCGCTTTTGGACGCCTACGAGTCCTTCGGCAAGGAGGCGCTCGCCGCGGCCTGCGAGGACCCCGGCTTTTTCTCACAGTTTGCCCGCGTCGCCGCACAGAGCGAGAACTACGGCGGCAACACAAAGGAGCAGGGCTATACGAACATGGTCGATCTGGGCCATATGGCACGCATCAGCGCCGATATCCTTCCCAGCGCGCAGGATGTGCTCGACGCGCTTGACCAGTGCGTGCGCTACCGGGTCGGCGGCGCGTACCGCACCGAGGCGACCTGGCTTTCCTGCTACTATTCCTACAACGGCGACGTGAACGACTTCAACGGCTACGCAGGGCTTGGCGCAGGCACGGCCTTCAAATACTTTTACTCTTACGAGCTGACGGGCGAGCTGGACGAGTCCGGCATGGAATACATCGCCGACATGGATTTTGACTCGCTTGGGGAAATCAAAAGCCTGCCCGATATGGGCTGGGACAACATGCCGCTGGACGTGGACGACGAGGGTGTCTCCTTCCTCACGCTGGGGCCCGAGGCCGCCGACGTCCTCTCCGGCATCGGCTTCGCGCTCTATCTCGTAGATGAGGAAAGCGATCAGACGATGCTGCTTGGCATCGACAACGACATGGACGCCGACTGGGAAAACGGCGTGTTCTCCGACAACTTCCGGAGCGTCTGGGGCGCGATCGACGGACATCTCGCCTATATGGAGCTAAGCTTCGACGGCGATGACTACAACCTCTACTCGGTTCCGGTGCTCTTAAACGGGGAGGAATACAATTTACAGGTTGCCTACGACTTTACGACCCAGGAATGGAGCATTCTGGGCGCATGGCAGGGCATCGACGAAAACGGCATGGCAGACAAGGAGATGCGGCTGCTGAAAGCGGGCGACGAGATTACCACGCTCTGGTATATCGCCTCCGCCACCGGCGACGACGACTTTGAGCCGTACACCGCCGAGACGTTTACGGTGACAGACGAAACAGCCTTTGGGGAAATCAGCCTTCCGGACGGAAGCTACTCCATGCTCTATGAGATGCGTGACGCCTTCGGCAACTACGTCTATTCCGACCAGGCCGTCTTCGACTGCGCAGACGGCGAGATTACCACCTCCGTATACTAATTTCTCTCCGGGATCATTCGGTTCACCCCGTCCGGAAAATGCGCCCGCAGACGGGATATTTATCAGCATGTGGGAAGCTCCACGGTAAACACCGTGCCCTCCCCCAATACGGACTCGGCCCATACCCTTCCGTGCAGCTCCTCTGCGATGCTGCGCACGATGTAGAGGCCGAGCCCCGTTCCGGTTTCGCGGTTTGCCGCCCCGACGTAGAAGCGTTCGAAGATGTGCGGCAGCTCCTCCGGAGGGATTCCGCAGCCGCTGTCCGCCACATAAATGCGGACGGCGGCTGCTTTTATCCCGGCAGAAATCGCGATGCTCCCGCCGTGCGGCATCGCCCGCAGGGCGTTGTAGATCAGATTTTCAAACAGCATGTCCAGCTTTTCGCGCCAGGCTCTCAAAAACACGTCCTCCGCGGGCGGCCTGGCGACAAGGCGCACCGCGCGCACCTTCATCTCCCCGCGGTAAAACTCATCGATATCCCAAAACAGCTCCCGCAGGGAAATGCGCACCGGCTCCCCCTCGATTTTATCCAGCGCGTTCAGCGCGGAAAGCCCCCGCAGGCGCCTTTCCATCTCCTGCTGCTTTTTCTCTGCCTGATCCAGAAGCCCGAGCAGCTCTGCGTCCACGCCCACACCGCTTCTTTTAATCGCGGCAATAAACGACTGCGTGGCAAATACCGGCGCCTTCAAATCGTGCGCCATATCGGAGAAAAACGCCCTGCGCTCGTTTAAAAGCTGCGTGACCTCCGCGGTGCGCCGCTTCACCTGCTCCTCGAGATGGTTGTTAAGCGCCTCGTTTTCCCGCAGGATGCGGCGGCTGCGCGACACCATCATCGCCCCGAAGAGCAGCACCAGAAAAAGGCCGCACCACTCAAACTGCCAGAAAAAGCGGATCGGCTCAAAACGGTTCGAGAAAAACAGATTCGCCGCCAGCCCTGCGCCAAACAGGAGCGCGCCCGTCGCCGTGTAGCGGCTCTCCCAGTTGTTTCGGCGCAGTCCGCGCACGGCAAAAAAGGCGGTGCAGCAGAAGGTAAACATGTAGTAAAAATCCGTCAGCCGCCCATGGACAAAAACGGCCCACGACAGCACGGGAATGAGCGCGCCAAGCGCAAGCAGCGCGGCAGAAAGCGCAGCCAGAACCGCCTGAAGCTCCCGCCGGCCCTTCCCGTCCGAACCGGACGAGGCCTCTGCGGTAAGGCTCACCAGACAAAACATAAGCCCATAGAGCGCGGCGCTCTGCACGAGAAAGAAGCAGCGCGCAAACGGCATCGAAAAAAGAAACACGAAGTAACGCGCCATGTAGAGCGCGTAGCAGCCGCAGAGCGCCCCGAACCACCGGCTGAGCCTTCCGCCCGCTCTCCACACGAAAAACATAAACAGAGCCAGCGCCACCGGAACGAAAAAGGCGGCGGCGTATGCAAAGCTCCGCAGCGCCGATACGCGTGCGAGCGTCTCCGGCGTCCCCAGGGCAGGCGGAAAATAAATGCCGCTGTAATAGCCCGCACCGGAAAGCGTCTCCACCGTAAGCTCATGGTCACCGGGCGTTAATGCAAACACCACGCGCCCGTTGCCCTCGCCCGCCAGCAGCCGCTCCCCGTCCAGAAAAATCTTATAGCTTCCGGCAAGCCGCTCAAAATCAACCGCCACGACCCTTTCCGCGCCCGCGTAACGAAGCGTCAGACGATAAATGGCCCGCCCGTGCGGCGGCACGGACAAATCCCCGCGCGAAAGGTTGGAGAACTCCCCGATATAGGTCGGCAGGTCATTGACCCGCCCGTCCGAAAGCAGCCAGCCGTCGATCAGAAAAACCGGCAGATCCCGCTCCAGATCCGCCTCCTCCAAAGCGAGAACGCCGGATGCCCCATAAGGCGGCGGCGTCTCGTATTTATTGTCAAAATAAAAAAGAAAGGCCAGAAAAAGCGCCCATACAGCCAGAATAAGCGGCGGCTGCCACCGGATGCCCCGTCGTTTCATGCGCGTTTTCCTTTCCTTTCCAAATGATTCATACGTTTCCGCAGGCTGCACGAAGCCGTCAGAGCACCCGGCCCGCATCCGGCGGGATAAAGCGGTAGCCCTCGCCCCAGACCGCCTCCACAAAGCGGTGCGCACATGCCCGCTCCAGCGCGCGCCGAAGCCTTGACATGGCGCGAAGCACCCGCTCCCCGCCGTCCTGCGATTCGCCGCCCCAGACCGCACGCGAAATTTCCTCCGGCGAAAGCACCTGTCCCGCGTGCTCCGAGAGCAGCCAGAGGATGTCAAACCCGGCCGGTTCAAGCGCCAGCTCCTTTTCGTCCACATACGCCTTCCGCTTCGCCAGATCCAAAAGAAGCGGCCCATAGCACGCCTGCGTGCGCTCCGATGACGCCAGGGTGATGCGCGTCCTCACCTTTGTCCAGAAAAGCCCGGCGGGCGTATCCTTCGTGATATAGTCGATCCCGCCCGCCGCAAAGCCCTCCATCTGACGATCCGATTCCGTGACGCTGCTCAAAAAAATGACCGGCGCGCACAGCCTTTCCCGCAGCCGCCCGCATATCGAAAAGCCGTCCTCCCCGGGAATCATCACATCTAAGAGTATGCAGTCAAACTGCTCTTTTTCCGCCAGCGCAAGCGCCTGTCCGCCGTTTTCTGCCGGATACACCGCACAGCCGTGCGTGCGCAGCACATCCGCCCAGAGCGCGCG
>CAMTZV010000019.1 GCA_947086625.1 uncultured bacterium
TCAGAGCTGACCGGTTCTAACAGGAAGCTCTCCTGGTCGAGCTTGGCGTCGCCGCCGAGCGTCGGCGTGATCGCGCTCTTTAATCCCGCCTCGGAGGCGAGCGGAAAGTACAGATAATTTGTGCGCTCCGGCTGTTCTATAAGGAAGCTGCCGTGCGAATCGATAAATTTTAAGTGCTTCAAATTTCTGTGCTCCTTTCTCAGATTTTCATATGAAGCTATCATAGTAAAAAGCATCCGGAAAAAAAATAAAAAATGTGTGAAAAATGTCAGAATCATGACCTAAAATATCCGAAAAATGACGGGATTGCGGGGGTTTCAGAAAAAAATAAATTGTGTCATGAATTTGATATTTTGGTAAAAAGTTTAGTATAACGGCGGGAAAATTTAAGCTATAATGCATTCACGATGAACGTGAAGCGCGCGTTTCCAAAAAATTTTAAATATGTTTGACAGAAGGAGGATCTTTCAAATGAAAAAGAAAGTAATCAGTATGTTATTGATCGCATGTATGGCAGTCGGCACGATGGCGGGCTGCGGCTCAAAGGACGGCGGCTCATCGGATGCGGGAACGGATGCCGCGACGGATGAGGGGGGGGTCAGATGCCGCCTCCGACGCAGACGAGGGCAAGGTTATCAACATCTACTGCTGGAACAATGAGTTCCGTGAGCGCGTGGAGGAGGTTTACCCGGAGGTGAAGGAAACCTCAAAGGACGGCACGGTGACGACCTTAAACGACGGCACGGAAATTCACTGGATCATCAACCCGAACCAGGACGGCGTTTACCAGCAGAAGCTGGATGAGGCGCTTATGAACCAGGCGGACGCATCGGCGGACGACAAGGTGGATATCTTTTTGACAGAGGTTGACTATGTGAATAAGTATACGGACGCGGAGGCGGACGTTGCGATGCCTTTAAAGGATCTCGGCATCGACCCGGAGACCGACCTCGCAGACCAGTACAGCTTCACGAAGGTGACGGCGTCCGACGTGAACGGCGTGCAGAGAGGCTCCACGTGGCAGTGCTGCCCGGGTCTGCTCGTATACCGCCGCGATATCGCGAAGGACGTGTTCGGCACCGACGACCCCGAGAAGGTCGGCGAGAAGGTGAAGGACTGGGATACGTTAAAGGCGACGGCGGAGGAGCTGAAGGCAAAGGGCTATTTCACCTTCTCCTCTTATGCGGATACGTTCCGCCTGTACGGCAACAGCATCGCGCAGTCATGGGTCAGCCCCGGCGAGACGGTCATCAGGGTTGACCAGAAGATCATGGACTGGGTGAGCGATTCCAAAGAATGGCTGGACGCGGGCTATTTTGACAAGAACGTGAAGGGCCAGTGGAACGACGACTGGAACAAGGCGATGGGCTCCGCTTCCAAGGTGTTTGCGTTCCTCTTCCCGGCATGGGGCATCGACTTTACGTTAAAGGATAACTGGGACGGCGGCGACGGCACATGGGCGGTTACGAATCCTCCGCAGGAGTACAACTGGGGCGGCTCCTACATCCATGCCTGCACCGGAACCGACAACCCGAAGCACGCAAAGGACATCATCTTAGCGTTGACGGCAAACAAGGATAACCTGTTAAAGATTTCCCAGAAATACTCTGACTTTACGAACACACAGAGCGGTATGCAGGAAGCGGCCGTGCATGACAAGGAATTCTCCTCCGACTTCCTCGGCGGGCAGAACGCGTTTACATACTTCTCACCGGTAGCGGAGAGCATCCAGATCGCGCCGCTTTCCGCTTACGACCAGGGCTGCGTGGAGCTGATCCAGAATTCCTTCTCCGACTATTTCCAGGGTCAGGTGGACTTTGAGAAGGCGAAGGCGAACTTTGAGACGGCGATTATCGAGCGCTACCCCGACATTACAGAGATCCAGTGGCCGGAATAAGAAAGACCGCGCGGGGCAGGGAAGCCTGCCCCGAAGGATGCGGCCTGCACAACAAGAAAGGAATGACGGCTTATGAAGCAAAAAAATAAAAAAATCGATTACTCAAAATGGGGATACCTGTTTATCCTGCCGTTTTTTGTGAGCTTTTTTATCTTTTCTTTTATTCCTCTGGTAGATACGATCCGGTACAGCTTTTTTGAGTATTATCGCTCGGGAATCAAGGAAGTCGGGCCAAACTTTATCGGCATGGCGAACTACATCAGCCTGCTCGGCTCGGATATGCTCAAATACGCGGGCAATACGCTGATCCTGTGGATCATCGGCTTTATCCCGCAGATTGTGATCGCGCTGCTGCTCGCGTCGTGGTTCGTGGACGCGCGCCTGAAAATCCGCGGCACGCAGTTTTTCAAGGTTGTCATCTACCTGCCGAACCTGATTATGGCGTCCGCGTTTGCGATGCTCTTTTTCACGATGTTCTCGACGAACGGCCCGATCAACTCGATTTTGATGAGCCTTGGATGGATCAGCGAGCGCATCGATTTCCTCGGCTCGGTGTTTGGGACGCGGGCACTCGTGGGCTTTATGAACTTCCTGATGTGGTTCGGAAACACGACGATCATGCTCATGGCGGCAATCATGGGCATCAGTCCGGACATTTTTGAGGCGTCCGAAATCGACGGCTGCAACAGCGTGCACCGGTTTTTCTACATCACGCTGCCGCTTATCCGGCCGATCCTCGCCTACACGCTCATCACGTCCATCATCGGCGGCCTGCAGATGTTTGACGTTCCGCAGATTTTGACGAACGGGCAGGGAACGCCCGACCGCACGTCGATGACGCTTATCATGTTCCTGAACAGCCATTTGAAGAGCAGGAACTACGGCATGGCGGGTGCGCTCTCCGTATACCTGTTTATCGTCAGCGGTATCCTGTGCTTCTTTGTGTACCGAATGACAAACGACAACGACCCGGACGGCTCGAAGGCGGCTGCAAAGCGGGCGAGAAAGCAAAGGAGGAAATAAGCGATGAAATCAAAAATGAGCAATACGTTTCGGACGGCTTTTGCACATGTCGTGCTTATCCTCCTGTCGTTTCTGTGCCTGTTCTTTTTCTACATTCTGTTCGTAAACGCGACGCGCTCGCACGCGGATTTGCAGAAGGGCTTTTCGGCGCGTCCGGGCAGCTATCTGTTAGAGAACTTTAAAAATGTGGCAAACGACGGGACGTTCCCGATGATCCGCGGAATTTTGAACAGCCTGATCGTCTCCGGCTGCTCCGCCGCGATCTGTACGTACTTTTCGGCGCTGACGGCTTACGGCCTGTACGCGTACAACTTTAAGGTGAAAAAGATTGCCTTCACGTTTATCATGGCGATCCTCGTCATGCCGACGCAGGTGACGGCGATGGGCTTTCTGCGGTTGATCACGAAGATGGGCATGTATGACTCGCTGCTTCCGCTCATCATCCCGTCGATCGCATCCCCGGCGGTGTTCTACTTCATGTACAGCTATTTGCAGTCGTCGCTTCCGCTTTCGCTCATCGAGGCGGCGCGCATCGACGGCTCCGGGGAGTTTCACACGTTCAACCGGATTGTTATTCCGATCATGAAGCCCGCGATTGCGGTGCAGGCGATCTTCACGTTTGTCGGCTGCTGGAACAACTACTTCGTTCCCGCGCTCGTCATCCAGTCGAAGGATAAGATGACCGTGCCGATCCTGATCGCGACGCTGCGCGGCGCAGACTTCATGAGCTTCGATATGGGAAAAATCTATATGATGATTCTTGTCGCGATCGTTCCCATTATTATCGTGTATCTGCTGCTATCCAAGTTTATCATCGCCGGCGTTACGCTCGGCGGCGTAAAGGAATAGCAGATACAATTCATACTTCACACTCAATATTCCGGCTACACGCCGCGCATGGCATTGCGCGGCGTGTAGCTGTTTTGATGATGTATTATAAAAACCTATTGACATAGTAGGTAATTAGTGGTATCCTTTATGACAACTCAGGAAGGGAAAACAAAATAATATAAGGAAAGGAAGCAGACAAATGGGGAACTATTATAAGGGAACGCTGGGGCTGATCGGCAATACGCCCCTCGTGGAGGTGACGAACATTGAAAGGGAGCTTGGGCTGGAGGCGACGGTGCTCGTCAAGCTGGAATACTTTAACCCGGCGGGCAGCGTGAAGGACCGGATCGCGAAGGCGATGATCGAGGACGCGGAGGAGAAGGGGCTGTTGAAGGAAGGCTCTGTCATCATCGAGCCGACGTCGGGCAACACGGGCATCGGGCTGGCGGCGATTGCGGCGGCAAAGGGCTACCGGATCATCTTAACGATGCCGGAGACGATGAGCGTGGAGCGCCGGAACATCTTAAAGGCGTACGGGGCCGAGCTTGTGCTCACCGAGGGCGCAAAGGGCATGAAGGGCGCGATTGCAAAGGCCGAGGAGCTTGCAAAGGAGATTCCGGGCGGCTTCATCCCGGGGCAGTTCGTGAACCCGGCAAACCCCGCCGTCCACAGGGCGACGACCGGGCCGGAGATCTGGCGGGATACGGACGGAGCGGTAGATATCTTTATCGCGGGCGTCGGAACCGGGGGGACGGTGACGGGAACCGGCGCGTATTTAAAGGAAAAGAACCCGAAGGTGAAGGTCGTGGCGTTAGAGCCGGCGGATTCCCCGGTACTCTCGGAGGGAAGAGCCGGCGCGCACAAGATTCAGGGAATCGGCGCGGGCTTTGTGCCGGATGTGCTGGATACGGATGTCTATGACGAGGTCTTTCAGGCGCAGAGCGACGACGCGTTTGCGGCGGCGAAGCTTCTGGCAAAGAAGGAGGGCATTTTAGTCGGGATTTCTTCAGGCGCGGCGCTGCACGGCGCGATCGAGCTGGCAAAGCGGCCGGAAAACAAGGGAAAGACGATCGTTGCACTTTTGCCCGACACGGGCGACCGTTACTATTCAACACCGCTGTTTACCGAGGATTAAGGGCAGCGGCACACATGCAGGGGAGAGAACATATGGCAGGGATAAAGGATTCAAAAAACTGGGGCTTTGAGACGAGACAGCTTCACATCGGGCAGGAGCAGGCGGATCCGGTGACGGACGCGCGCGCGGTTCCGATCTACGCGTCAACGTCGTACGTGTTCCACGATTCGCAGCACGCGGCCGACCGTTTCGGCCTGCGCGACGCGGGAAACATTTACGGGCGGCTGACAAACCCGACGCAGGACATTTTTGAACAGCGCGTCGCCTCGCTCGAGGGCGGCGCGGCAGCGCTTGGGACGGCATCCGGCGCGGCGGCGCTCTCGTACACGTTTCAGGCGCTTGCAAAGGCGGGCGAGCACATCGTGGCGTCAAAGACGATCTACGGCGGCACATACAACTATCTGGCGCACACGCTTCCGCTGAACAACAACGTGACGACGACGTTTGTCGATCCGGATGAGGAGGGCGCGTTTGAGGCGGCGATCCGGAAAAACACGAAGGCAATTTTTGTGGAGACGCTCGGAAACCCGAATTCGAACGTAATCGATTTAAAAGCGGTGGCAGAGACCGCACACCGGCATAACATCCCGCTTGTCGTGGACTCGACGTTTGCGACGCCGTATCTCGTGCGGCCCATCGAGTACGGGGCGGATATCGTCGTGCACTCCGCGACGAAGTTCATCGGCGGCCACGGCACCGCCATCGGCGGCGTGATCGTAGACGGCGGGACGTTTGACTGGAAGGCGTCGGGGAAATACCCGTGGATTGCGGATGCAAACCCGAGCTACCACGGCGTGTCGTTTGCGGACGCGGCGGGCCCGGCGGCGTTTGTGACGTACATCCGCGCGATTCTTCTGCGCGATACGGGGGCAACCCTCTCGCCGTTTCACGCATTTTTGTTTTTGCAGGGGCTGGAGACGCTCTCGCTGCGCGTGGAGCGCCATGTGAGCAATGCGTTGAAGATCGTGGACTATCTCGCGAAGCATCCGCAGGTGGAGGCGGTGCACCACCCGTCGCTTGCGGGCGAGCCGACGCATGAGCTGTACAAAAAGTATTTTCCGAATGGCGGCGGCTCCATCTTCACGTTTGAGATCAAGGGCGACGCGAAGACGGCACAGACCTTTATCGACCATCTGGCGATCTTTTCGCTGCTGGCAAACGTGGCGGATGTGAAGTCGCTCGTCATCCATCCGGCGACCACGACCCACAGCCAGTGCACCGAAGAAGAGCTGCTCGATCAGGGTATTAAACCGAACACGATCCGCCTCTCGATCGGCATCGAAAAGGCGGAGGATCTGATCGCGGCGCTGGAGGAGGCGTTTGAAGCGGCGGCAGGCGCGTAAGCGCCCGTCCGCATATCAGCAGCTATAACGGCTGCGGATGATATTCCGTGTAACGGCCTCTCGTTGTATTTTTCACCTCATAAAGTGCCTCATCTGCATGGGCGAGCAGCTCTGCGATGGCGGCACTTTTGTCGTCTGTGTACGCGTAGCCGCAGGAGATGCGGATGCACTTCAAGTCCGTTTCAGACAGCTTTACCGGATGATCCAGAAGTGACTGGTAAAGGTTATTCAGACAGTTTTCTATGTCTGTTTTTCCAAAACAATCAAAAAGCATCAGACAGAACTCGTCCCCGGAACGTCTCGCGCAAAGGAACTGATCGGCGGGCATGGAGCTTAGAATCGACGCGAAGCTCTTTAAGTAGTGGTCGCCGATATCGTGGCCGTACGTGTCGTTGATCGACTTGAAGTAGTCCAGGTCGATCATGGCGAGCGCACATAAGGTGCCGGGGCGGATGTTTTCAAGCTTCTCCGCCGCCAGCGTCTTAAAGTGTGCAAACTTGTAAAGCCCGGTGAGCGCGTCGTGGGTGTTTTCATACTGCATCTGCTGTTTCTGCTGTACATCCTTTGTCACGTCCGTGATGATGCCGAGATACCCGTCGCCCTCAGAGAGGTCAGACATATGGATGCGGACGTATCGGTCGTCGCGGATGCGGTAGATATCGGTCTCGCCGGAGATCGGGGTCTGTGTGACAAAGCGGATATATTTGTCAAAGCGCGACGCGTCGCGGTAGAGCCTTGCGGCCTCCCGGTCGGTAAGCTCGAGCAGCCTGCTTAAGCCCGAGGTCGCGAACACGTGGTTGATGCCGCTCTCGTACTCGAACGCCGCCAGCGGGATGCCGCTGATCTCGATGATCGCGGAAATGCGGTCGGAGAGGCTGACGATGCTCTTAACCATTGTGTTGATGCCGCTGCTGAGCTCCTCGAACTCGCGGTTGCCGCCGACGGACACCGAGGTGTCGAGGTTGCCGTTGGTGATGGCGTCCAGATCCTCGATAATATTGTGTATGCCGCGGATGACCTTTTTGCGGACAAGGTAGCTTAAAAGGAAGATAACGGCGGCCTCGATGAACAGCAGGTAAAAAAAGTTTGCCAGAACATTGCTCCAGAGGCGCGAAAAAAGCGTGTGCCGCGGAAGCGCCGCACAGAGCATGACATCGTCGTAGCGCCTGCTCACAACGTACATTTCCTCACCGTTTCGGCCCTTCTCGAAAGCGCCCTGCGTGCAGCCGAAAAGATTTTCGAGCCGGTAGCAGTCCGCATGAAAATCCATCTCCATGCCGCCGGAGTGGCCGAGCAGCTCTCCGGTGGAGCAGTCGACGACGTAGAGCTCTTCGCCGATATCGGTCGGGAACTTGGAAAATATATAGTCGTAGGTGTTTCTGGACTGTGCCTCAAGCTGTCTGGTAGGGGTAAAGCCGACCTGAACGAAGCCTTTCTGGGATTTGCGCACGACGCCGATGTACTGCATGAGCTTTCCGATGGCGGCGTTTGGGCGGGGCTCCTGTATATAGTACGCGTCCTTGTCGTCGGTTTCTAAAAGAGCGACAAACGGGCGCGTCTGATCGTGGTCGTGCATGTCCATGCCGATGTACTCCGCGACGGAGGCCTGAGCGATGATTCCGTTTTCATCGATCATGTGAAGCTCATCCACGTTGAGCAGGTTTGCCAGATACTGCATCTGAGAGACGCTCATGGATGTGCCGCCCCGCTTGTCCATGACGTATGCGGCGGCTTTTGCGCGCGTGAGATAGTCCTCGTTTAAGCTCTCGTTTAAGAGGCGAAGCTCCTCCTGATTGTTTTCCACCGTATGTATCATCTGCTCGGTCTTTGCGTAGAAGGTGTCAAACTGCTGTGCCTCAAGCATGTGGGAGCTGAAAGCGGCATTGATAAAAAGAATCAGAAAAATAGCAATCGTTACAATTCCGGCTGTATATTTGATAAAGGTTTTCTGCATAAAATTCGTCTCTTTTCTTTCGGGTGATATGCCTTATTGTATCATTTCCGGCTATGCTGTATCATATCCGTTTCTTCGCAGATTAAACCTGAAATTTCGCAAACAGCAGAATACGGAACGTGTGATCCTCGCAGTAGCAGCCGATGCTTCCGCCGATTTTTTTTGTAAATGCCGATACGCTCAAAAGGCCAAGCCCGTGGCCGTTTCCCCGGCTGCTGACGGGCAGGGAGGTAACGGGGTCAAACTCGATTTCTTCCCCGTAGGCGTTGGATGTCTCGATAAAGAGGTGGTCTGCATCGCAGTGCAGCTTTGCGCTGACATGGCGCTTTTCCTTCGAAAGCTGCGCCACGCATTCGAGGGCGTTTTCGAGGAGGTTTGCGATGGCGGAGGCAAGCTCGTACTCGTTTACCGGGAGCTGCCCCGGCATGAGAATATCCAGCGCAAGCTCCACGCCAAGGGCGCGCGCTTTTTCCATCTGCTCCGAGAGGACGGAGTTGACGACGATGTTTTTGCAGTAGGCGGTCAGCCGGTGCTCGTCCGCCGTCTCGTTTAGGTGCCGGGTCAGCTCCCGGATCTTGTCGTATTCGCCCTGCGCTAAGAGGGTGTCGATCATACCGGCGTAGTGGCGCATGTCGTGCCGCAGGATTTTCAGGCTCTGGGCGGACTGCTCCGCCAGTAGGTGCTGGCTTTCCAGATTTTTGATCTGCTCTTCAAAGAGGGCATTTTTCCAGTACATATCGGTGGTGTTCAGCGCGTTTTCCAGATAGCGGAGCACGATGACGTAGGAGACGAACATCGTGATCAGAAAGAAGACGGCGCCGGGAATGCTCTTTGGGTTGTCGTCGAACGTGTACGGAAAGAACGCGAGGCAGGAAAAGCCGCAGTAGAAAAAGACGGGGATCAGACACAGCTCCCACCAGTTTTTGATGCTCCTGCGGGCGAAAAAGCTTAAGCACGTATCCCGGATCTTAAAGTGAAGGAACACTAAAATGCCGGTGTGGACGGTCAGGCAGCCCAAAAGCGACAAAGGTATATTGTCCGTATAGATATGCAGGATGCCCGCGGTCACGCTTCCGGCGATCACGTAATTGGACGCGGTTAAGCCTAAAAATAAAGCCCTGCTGTCGCGCGTGCGCGAAACGTGAAGGGCGGTGGACTGCGTGAGCACAATCTGGAAGACCGTTACGAGAAAATAACACAGGTTGCTGTCCGGAAAGAACTGCAGCTTGAGGTAGTTCGGCAGTGTCAGAAACACAAACGTGGTCAGGCAGATGAGCACGGTCTTTTTCTTTGGAAAGCGGTGCGGGATAAATAAATAGATGAACAGCAGCACGTAAAT
>CAMTZV010000020.1 GCA_947086625.1 uncultured bacterium
AGCTTCTTTTTTCCCCTGCTGCTCTCCTTTTCCTTCGCCGCTTCCTTCACATACTCCAGCAAAGCGACATAAATCTCCTCGTTCGTGCACTGGTCCATAAAGCGTCCGAACCTCTTTTTTACGTACTCGTTTACCTTCATTGCGTTCTCCTTTTATGATTGCTTTTTGTGTTGATCCCGTTTTTTGCGTGTGCCCGGACGCCGCATGCCTTCGCGCGCCGGTGCTTTTTTGATAAAACTATTATATATATTGTTTTCCGGAAAATGCTTGCAGTATCCTAGCGAAATATAGTACAATCCTATCATTATCAGAGAAAGGCGAACGAAAACATGCATATTCCCGAGTACGAATCCTATCATGAGAGCAAAAACCACTTTGACGCCGCCTTCCCATATAACACCTATTTATGTTCCATTCCGCTTGATTTTATGCAGGTGCCTCTGCACTGGCACGACGAGATTGAATTTATTTACATTAAAAAAGGCCGCGGCGTCATATCCGTCGATTTCACCGCCTACGAGGTCGGGGCGGCGGACATCGTGCTCATCCTGCCGGGGCAGCTCCACGCGATCAGCAGCGCAGACGGCGCCGCTATGGAGTACGAAAATATTATTTTTCATCCGAATCTGCTGGAGAGTGCCGGTGCGGACGAGTGCTTCCGCCGCTTTTTGCAGCCGATCTTCTCGATGCAGCTCGCGTGTCCTGCGATCCTTCGGGCGGACGATGCACCGCCATGCCCCGGAGCGCCCACGGGCATGAAAAATGATCCCCGCGGTCAGTTGGCAAAGGCGGGCCGGGAGGCGGACGGGCTCTATGCCGCCGTGCGCGCCTGCCTCGACGAAAACGACCGGATCTGTATGCACTTCCCTCCGGGCTATCCGCTGGCCATTAAGAGCAACCTTTTCTCGCTCTTTTTTGCAGTCTATGCCGCGGGCGACGGTAAAATACGCGCCGTCCCCGCCGGAAAAAATATAGAAAAGCTCAAATCCGTCATTAAATATGTGGAATTAAACTACGCCTCCCCCATATCCGTGGAGCAGGCGGCAGGCCTCGTGGGCTTTTCCAAATCCCACTTCATGAAATATTTCAAGCAGACGATGGGCGTGCCCTTCACCGCCTATCTCAACGACTACCGGCTCACGATGGCGGCGCGCCTGCTCTTACAGTCCGACGATACCGTGCTCTCCGTCGCCTCCGAAGTCGGCTTCGACAACCTCTCCTACTTTAACCGCGCATTCAAAAGGATGTTCGGCATGACGCCGACCCAGTATCGGGCGAGAGGACGATGAAGGAAATCTGGCAATCAATACAACAACGCATGCATTGTAAGAAAACAAGCCGGAGCTCAACTCATTGCTGCCAAAATTTGCATCGATTTATTTTTGGGATAAAATTAATTATAGAAGCATGATACCCGCAACAGGGAGGAGGTGTCAGCGTTGGAGTTTCTTACATCTTTTTTAGTTGCCGTTCTGGGCGGTGTAGCTTGCCACTACATCATCAAATGGTTAGACGGTGACGACAAGAGCAGCAACTAGCCTAGTGGGTGCTTTGCCACTATAAAAATAAAGAAGAATCCCTCGACTGTATTGCAGTACGGTCGGGGGATTCGTTTCTTCGTCAATGTTGGTTGACTTCTTACATCTTTTTGCCTATCGGCATTATAGCATATGCATATTATAATTTCAAGATACATTTCTTTTTCGCAAAATAAAAATTTTATCCTTTTCCGGTATCGGTCAATAACTATTTCACAAACAAAAAGATCGCCCCGGACATCATGATAACGCCCATCACGCAAATCACAGCGCCGCCGATGCGCTCCACCAAAATCCCGTCATAGGACAACTCAGGATTTTGGTATTGCCAGCGCTTGAAAAGAAAGTGCATTTCCTCCGGATACAGTATATTCACAATCCCAAGTATGTAGATCAAAACGCCTGCGACCGGGACAAACCAGTGCGATATCTGTGCTTCCTGCCCGGAATAAATGCGATGCAACGCATCTGTAAAAGCCCGGCCGGTCGGTTTAGCCGGACCGTTATCTGTCTGCCCAACCTCTATCCGAATGAAATCCGATACGCTCCCGCTGTCAAAAAACATGCCGTTCCATTGTCCCGACACATGCGTCCCATCCGAAAAAGAAAACTCCACCTCATCCTGATCTGTCTGCATCTCACCGGTCAGCTCGCCGCCATCTGTTACAATCCGAAACGCATGATCAGACGTAAACGTTATGTAATTGAAAGCATTGTGGCGGTATGTCGCCCCATCGACCTTATAATAAAAATCGTCTCCGGCGTACACGCCCTTTCGCAGCGTAAAATACCAGCCTGTCAAAAGGGAGAAAAGCGCGACGGCAACCGCCGCCCACAAAAGTATTTTTTTCCTTTTGCTATCCATATCTGTTCCTCTTTTTCTGTCATTTTTCAGCAGTCCGATCAACAGGCATCGACGCCTGCCCCTCGATCTCGCTTTCATATGCCGCAAATGTCCGGTCATCGAACAGCACCCATTCCACCAGATCAAACCTGCCCGGATTTTCGTCCAGAAAGCGTCTGACCGCCCCGACAGCAACCCGCGCCGCCCGATCAACCGGATATCCGTAAACGCCTGTCGAGATCGACGGAAACGCGAGCGTCCGGATACTGTTTTCGGCCGCCAGCTTCAGGGCATTCCGATAACAGGACGCAAGCAGCCCGGGCTCTCCCGCCGTGCCGCCGCGCCAGATCGGGCCCGCCGTATGGATCACATACGCACACAGAAGGTTGTAGCCCTTCGTGAGCTTCGCCTCCCCGGTGCGGCACCCGTTCAGCGTCCGGCACTCCTCCAAAAGCCCCGGCCCCGCCGCCCGGTGGATTGCCCCGTCAACACCGCCTCCGCCAAGCAGGCTGGTGTTTGCCGCGTTCACGATCGCCTGCACGTCTGTCATTTTTGTTATATCGCCTTTCACCGCCCGGATCATCATTTCCATGCCGCACTCCCTTCAGGTCTTCTTTTTGTTCTCATGATAGCACAACCACAATATTTTGCAAGTAACAGTTCCGCCATCGTCCAGGAAATGTGCGAGCCATGCTTGCATGAGTAAGCACATGACACAGACGATGAGCCAAGCGCCCGATTATGAGCAGCGTTAGCTGCGCAGGCAGCGGGAAAGCGCCGCAGGCGCCTCTGCGAATGGCGCGGGCTGAACTGGTTACTGTTCACTCCGTGACCAGTAACTGGCAGTTTGGACATGAAAATTCGCTTCGCGAAGTCCAAACTGCTGTCTGAATCATGTTTTCCCGTAGCCCCGCAGCAAGTGCGTGGCTCGGGTGTGAGCAGTAACCTGAACTGTTCTTTTGCAATGAGAAAATCTTCTGTTTCCTTGATTTGTGATTTAATATGGGATAAAATATAGCCACAGAGAAAGGAGGCGGTTTGATGCAGATCATTCCTATGCGCGATTTAAAAAATACGGTTGAAGTAGAGCGCCGCTGTGCAGAGGAGAACGGGCCGGTTTATGTGACAAAAAATGGTTACGGCCGTCTGGTTGTCATGGACATTGAATATTATGAGCGCACCATGCAGAAGATGTACGAGGCAAAAACAGTCATGGAAGGCCTCGTGGATGTAAAAGCCGGTCGGACAGCAGACGGGGAAAAAGCAATCAGCGATATAAGGAGTAAGTATGGAATCTAAATGGGAATATCAGCTGACGCAAAAAGCCGCTGACGATTTAGATGGCATTATCAGTTATATCGCTCTGGAACTGTGCAATCCGAAAGCGGCGTCAGATTTCATGGATCAATTACAGGCAGCGATCGATGAGGCAAGGTCTTTCCCGGAAAGTGGTGCTTCGGTAGTCAATGACTATCTGGCAAATACAAACGTCCGAAAGAAGCCGGTCGGAAATTATATTCTGTATTATCTGCCGGACGCCGTGAAACAAATGATTTTTGTTCTTCGGATCGTCTATGGCAGACGGAACATGGATGAAATCCTGCGGAAGCTGGATATCTAAGAGAAAACAGGACAAACGCAGATCGTAACCGGCATTTTTGGCGAACGCCCTCTTTACAGCCTCCGCATCCACTTCCTCTTTCTGAAAACACCCAAAAAAAGAATCATGCGCACGCACTCCTCCAAAGACAGCATGAAATAGACCGCCGCAATCGGCAGATGAAAGACGAACGCCGCCAGCATTCCAAGAGGCACGCCAAAGACCCAGGTGCCGATCAAATCGATCAGCATGACAGGCGTTGTTCGCCCTCCGCTTCTCAAAATTCCACCCAGAATCATGTTCTGCGCCTTCACCGGCGCCACCAAAGCGTAGACTGTCAGCACATACATGGTCATCTGCCTGACCGCGTCCTCCACCGGAAAGATCAATACATAGAATTTGTGAAATGCGAGCACGGCCAAAGACAGCACAACGGAACAGACAAACCCGGTAAGCAGCAGCCTTTTCGCGCTGCGGTAAGCATTTCCCTCATCACCTGCGCCAAGCCGCTTTCCGATCATCACCCCGGCTGCCTGCGACACGCCGCTCAATGCCCCCATAACCAAAGCCTGCAGCGGATTCGTCAGCGTCATGGCTGCAAGCGCCTTTGTCCCCACATGCCCATAGATGGACACATACACGTTTTCTCCAAGGCTCCAGAAAAATTCGCACACGAGCAGCGGCAAAAAGACGGCCATGTACTGCTTCCATTGAGGCCCGTCCATTTTAAGCGCAAACGGAAGCCTCCACGCATTTTTCCGGCGCAGACGAAAAAAGAAAAAAACCGTAAGTATGCAGCCTAAAAGCTGTGCCGCCACGGACGCAATAGCCGCCCCGCGCGCACCCATCGCCGGAAATCCCCCTTTTCCGAAGATCAGTATATAATTTAGAGCAGTATTTGCGATGCCGGCAAAGATACCCGCATACAACGGCGCCTTTGCCGCGTCGACGCATCTGAGATATGCCGAAAAAACAGACGTAACCGCCACAGGCAAAAAGCCGAGCGCGTAGATACCAAGATACCGCGCCCCTTCCCGCACCGCGGCCGCATCGTTCGTGTATAACCCGAGAATCCGGGACGGCATGACGACGCCAAATAACGTAAAAACCGCTGCCAGCAGAAGGGCCGCCGCCAGATTTGTATAAAAGCTCCTCCCCGCCTGTGCATCGTCCCGCCTGCCAACGTGCTGGGCGATCAGAATGCCCGCCACGGATGCAACCGCCGCGATCACGACGGAATAGAGCGACGCAAACTTTCCGCCCAGCCCGATGCCCGCAATGCTCACGCTCCCGAGCTGCCCCGTCATAATCTGATCCGCCACCGAAAAAGAGGACTGCAGCAGGCATTGCAGGGTAACGGGAACCGCAAGCTGCAACAGCTCCCGTTTAAAGGTCAGTTCCTTCTGCGCGCAGATATCTCCCCGCGCCGTTTCCCGGTTTTCATGCGCTGCCAACTTTTTATCTTCCATCTTATGAAACCTCCCATCTGCCCCACAGGGGCTATAACCATCATAAGATGAACCGGGCGAAACCGCAAAGGTTAAACGCATAACCACTCACAAAATTCAGCCGCCGTTTTTGTGCAGTTTTACCTCCCGCACGCTGTCTCGCACGACGAGCGCGACCGGAAGCTTCACCTGCTTAGCGACGCACTCCCCGTCCCGCAGCCGACGCAGCAGCCCGACAGCCAGCGCCGCACGTTGCCCGTGATCCTGACGTATCGTGGTGAGCGCTGGCACAAATTTTTCGCATTCCCGCACGTCGTCAAAGCCGATGAACGACAGCTCCTCCGGAACGGACACCCCCGCCTGCTGCAAAAACCGAATCAAATCCATCGCGTAGTGATCGGACACTGCGAACACTGCCGTATAAGCTCTGATTTCCTCCAAATGGGCTGCATAAAAGGCGGCGCGCGCCTTTTGCTCCATCGGGATGCGCAGAAACCCTGCCTCCGGAAGCACGCTCTTTAATCCCAAAAACCGCTCCATATCCATGCAGACCTCATTATCCGCGATACAGAGAACCGCCTCATGCCCCATACTTTTCAGATAACGCCCGGCCTGCGCCCCGCCGTCAAAATGGTCGACCTCAAGATTCGCAAGCCTTCCGGCGCTCTCCATATATCCGTCGTAGACGACAAACGGGATGTGCATCCGCTCCCGCAGCGCCTCATAGTCCTGCTCGCAAAAGCCGATCAGAACCATACCCTCCATATTCCACATGGAGGCAAATTTGGGAATCTCGTCCCAGCGGTCGGTGACCTTCAGCATCAGAAATTTTTCCGCCTGCCCGATCTCCTTCGCCAGCGCGTTCACCGATGCGCAGATAAACGGATCCTCCAGCGTATGCCCCTCATACTTTTCGTGGTCGTTGATGACGACCCCAATGATTTTCGAGGCATTCTGCGCCAGAAGGATGCCCGCCATGCTCGGAATGTACTGCCGCTCCTCCAAAAGCTGCTGCACGCGCTTCACCGTCTCGTCCGACAGCTTCTTTGTCTTTCCGTGGATGACGTTCGACACAGTCGCGGTACTCACGCCAAGCTCCTCGGCGATGTCAACGATTCGAACCCGTGCGCGCTCCATATGCATCCCTTTCCTTTCATCGAGCAGGAAAATTGCCTGCCCGCCGCGCCGCCCGCATATCGCCGCAGACGGCTCCTTTCCCCGCGCAGCCTGCCGCAGACAGGCAAAGCGGCCACATCATATGACCGCTTTCCCTCAAACCATATTTTACTTCTGCACAAAATTCACAATGCGTCCCGGCACGTAGATTTCCTTCACGATCGTACCGGTGAGCTTTTCGGCAAGCGCTTCCTTCGCCTGTGCGAGCACCGCGTCCTTCGGGGCTTCCTTGTCGATGACCATCGTGCCCTTCACCTTTCCGTTGATCTGCAGAGCAACCTCCACCGTCGACTCCACAAGCTTACTCTCGTCATAGGCCGGCCATCCCGCCTGATAAACCCTGCCGGAGAAGCCGACAAGCTCCCAGAGCTCCTCGGTGATGTGGGGCGCCACCGGATTTAAGAGCACGAGCAGCGTCCTGAACTCGCCGCGGGTGACGGCATTCTTCTTGTAAAAATCGTTGATGAGCGCCATCATCGCCGCGATCGCCGTATTGTATTTCAGGTTTTCAAAATCGTTCGACACTTTCTTGATCGTCTGATGCATGACATGCATCAGATCGTCGGAGTAACCGTCGCCGTCCACGAGCATGTCCTGAAGCTTCCAGACGCGCTCCAAAAAGCGGCGGCAGCCCTTCACGCCGTCCTCCGACCAGGAGGCCGCCAAGTCAAACGCGCCGATAAACATCTCGTACGTGCGTAGCGTGTCCGCGCCGTAATCGCGCACGATATCGTCGGGATTGACGACGTTTCCGCGCGACTTGCTCATCTTCTCGCCGTTCTCGCCGAGAATCATGCCGTGAGACGTGCGCTTCTGGTACGGCTCCGGCGTGTTCACCACGCCCTTGTCATAGAGGAATTTGTGCCAGAAGCGGGAGTACAAAAGGTGCAGCGTCGTGTGCTCCATGCCGCCGTTGTACCAGTCGACCGGCATCCAGTATTTCAGCGCCTCCGGGCTTGCGAGTGCCGTATCGTTGTCCGGGTCGGTGTAGCGCAGGAAATACCACGAAGAGCCCGCCCACTGGGGCATCGTGTCCGTCTCGCGCTTCGCGGGCCCGCCGCAGCACGGGCAGGTCGTGTTCACCCAGTCCGTCATCGCGGCAAGCGGCGATTCGCCGTTATCGGTCGGCATATAGCTGTCCACCTCGGGCAGAAGCAGCGGAAGCTCGCTCTCGTCCAGCGGCACAAAGCCGCACTTCTCACACTCGACAATCGGGATCGGCTCGCCCCAGTAGCGCTGACGGGAAAATACCCAGTCACGCAGCTTGTAGTTGACCTTTGCCGTTCCGATCTTTTTCTCCTCGAGAAAGGCGATCATCTTCTCCTTGGCGTCCTTCACCTCAAGCCCGTTTAAAAAGTCGGAATTGATGAGCACGCCGGTGGCGACGTCCGTGAAGGCGGCCTTATCGATGTCCACCCCCTCGCCGTTTTTCGCGACAACCTGAATGATCGGCAAATTGAATTTTTTCGCAAACTCCCAGTCACGCTCGTCGTGCCCGGGCACCGCCATGATCGCGCCCGTGCCGTAGCTCATGAGCACGTAGTCGGAAATCCAGACCGGGACTTCCTTGCCGTTCACCGGGTTGATCGCGGTCAGCCCGTCGATCTGCACGCCGGTCTTGTCCTTCGCAAGCTCCGCGCGCTCGAAGTCGGATTTTTTCGCCGCCTGCTCGCGGTACGCCTCGATCTCGTCCCAGTTGCCGAACGTGTCCTTATATTTGTCGATGATCGGATGCTCCGGCGAGACGACCATGTACGTGACGCCAAAAAGCGTGTCCGCGCGCGTCGTATAAATGCGCAGCGTCTCGTCCTTGTCCTTGAGCGGGAAGTCGACCTCCGCGCCCGTGGAACGCCCGATCCAGTTTTTCTGCTGTACCTTCACGCGCTCGATGTAGTCCACGCCGTCCAGGCCCTCGATCAGCTTGTCCGCGTAGTCCGTGATCTTCAGCATCCACTCGCTCTTGACCCGGCGCACGACCTCGGAGCCGCAGCGCTCGCAGACGCCGTTTACGACCTCCTCGTTGGCAAGCCCGACCTTGCAGGACGTACACCAGTTAATCGGCATCTCCTTCTTGTAGGCAAGCCCCGCCTTGAACAGCTTTAAGAAAATCCACTGTGTCCACTTGTAGTAGTTCGGATCCGTCGTGTTGACCTCGCGGTCCCAGTCGAACGAATAACCAAGCGCGTGAAGCTGCCCTTTAAAGCGCTTTACATTGTTCTCCGTCACGATGCGCGGATGGATTTTGTTCTGGATCGCATAATTTTCAGTCGGCAGGCCGAACGCATCCCAGCCCATCGGATAGAGCACGTTGTAGCCCTGCATCCTGCGCTTGCGCGCCACGATATCGAGCGCGGTGTACGGGCGCGGATGTCCGACGTGAAGCCCCTGCCCCGACGGATACGGAAATTCGACAAGTGCATAATATTTCGGTTTGCTGTAGTCGTCCGACGCGGCAAACGCCTTCTCGTCGTCCCAGATCTTCTGCCACTTCGGCTCGACTACCTTGTGATTGTAAAGTTTTGCCATGAAGCATCCTCCTGTGAATATCGGACGGGGAATGCCCTGTCCGTCTGCGCCGGGGCAGCCTGCGCCGGCAAAATTGCTTTTCCCTCTGCGCAAGAACGGATTCCACGACTGTGAAATCCGCTCCCCTGCACTTTTTTGCTCTGTCCAGCACGCGTCCCGCGGCTGAACCTGTTTTCATTTAGTTGTTGATGAGCTTGTCATCCTCGTTGTTCCAGCTGTAGAGCTTACGAACCTCCTCGCCGATCTTCTCAGCCGGATGCTCTGCCGCCAGCTTGCGCATCGCCTTGAAGTGAACCTGACGTCCCGCGGGAGACATGTCAAGCAGGAACTCCTTCGCGAATGTACCGTCCTGAATATCGGAGAGGATCTTCTTCAT
>CAMTZV010000021.1 GCA_947086625.1 uncultured bacterium
CCCTTTGCGGGGATGCGGGAGCTTTTGTGGCGCTTTCACGATGCGGGAGGGCACATCTGCGTATCCTCTCATTCCATGCGCGAAAATATCCTGCGGGACTACGCGCTGCACGGGTTTCCAACGCCGGAGCTCATCTTTGGCTGGGATCTGCCAAAGGAGCAGCGCAAGCCCTCGCCCTACGCGCTTTTTCAGATCATGGAGCGGCTTCATCTTCCGCCGGAGGCACTCGTGATGGTGGATGACTTAAAGCCGGGCAAGGATATGGCGGACGCGGCGGGTGTGGATTTTATCGCGGCGGGCTGGGCGCACCGGGTTCCGGAAATTTCGGACTTCATGCGGCGGGAGTGCCGGGCATACTGCGCGCACGTGGAGGACCTTGGGAGGTATCTTTTTTCATAATTTTTCTGTTTTTTGGCGGGGAAGCGGGTGAATTTTGAATTGTAATGCGACGAAAACTGTGTTAAAATATATGCGATATGTTCACATTTTATTATGGAGGAAAAACCAATGCCTTTTATCAATTCAAGAGTGAGTATCGCTATCAGCCCCGATCAGGAGCAGGAGATTAAAACCCGTCTGGGGCAGAGCATTTCGCTCATCCCCGGAAAGAGCGAGCAGTGGCTGATGACGGGCTTTCAGGATAATTACCATTTGTATTTCAGAGGAAGAGGAGAGGAGCCGTGCGCCTTTGTCGAGGTGGCGGTCTTCGGTGAGGAAAACCCGGCTGCGTTTGAAAAGCTGACCGGGGCGATTACCGATATTTTCTGCGACGTGCTGGGACTTTCGGCGGATCATATTTACGTGAAATATGAGGCCGTCGGCAGCTGGGGCTGGAACGGGGCAAACTTTTAGATAGCAGAGTGTCAGGCTTCACAAAACAGGCAGTGACGGCGGGAGGAGAGAACGGAATATGAGAAACATCACACTTGGAAGCACGGGGATCACCGTTCCGCAAAACGGGTTCGGCGCGCTTCCGGTTCAGCGGGTGGATACGGATACGGCGGCAGCGATTCTGCGCCGCGCATACGAGGGAGGCATGCGCTTTTTTGACACGGCGCGCGCCTACTCCGACAGTGAGGAAAAAATCGGCGCGGCCTTCCACGGCTTTGGAGCGCAGCGCGGGAGCGTATATATCGCGACGAAGACGACGGCAAAGACGCCGCAGGAGGTGCGGGAGCACTTTGCGGTCAGCCTGAAACAGATGGAGCTTGACTACGTTGACATTTATCAGTTCCACTGCGTGAATCAATGCTATCAGCCGGGGGACGGCACAGGCATGTACGAGTGTATGCAGGAGCTGAAGGAGGAGGGGAGGATCCGTCACATCGGCATCACGACGCACAAGCTGGGTATCGCAAAGGAGATCATTGCGTCGGGGCTTTACGAGACCCTGCAGTATCCGCTCAGCTACCTTTCCTCGGAGGAGGAGATCGGACTGGTAAAGGCGTGCCGGGAGAAGAACATGGGCTTTACAAATGCCGCGGCGGCGATGGCGTTTATGCTTCAGTTTGACAACGTCATTCCGATCTGGGGCGTGCAGCGCATGTCGGAGCTTGAGGAGTGGCTGGCGTTTATGGAGAAGGAGCCGGTACTGGACGATGCGCTGCGGGCGTTTATCGAGAAGGAGCGGACAGAGCTGACGGGTGAATTCTGCCGGGGCTGCGGGTATTGCATGCCCTGTCCGGCGGGGATTCTGATCAATCAGTGCGCACGCATGTCGCTCATGCTGCGCCGTGCGCCGTCCGAGGCATGGCTGACGCCCGGGATGCAGGCGGAGATGAAAAAGATCGAGGGGTGTCTGGAATGCGGCGCCTGCAGGCAGAAGTGCCCGTATGAGCTGGACACGCCGAAGCTGTTAAAGAAGAACTATGAGGACTATCAGAAAATTTTGGCAGGAGAGATTTCAGTCGGTTAAGGCTGATGCAGACCCGGGTGAAGGAGGATTTATACATATGGATAGCCAAAGTGGAGAGAGGAGCCGGACAAGCCGCTTTTTAGTTGCAAGCTTTTGTCTGCTTTTGCTGCTCAGCGCAGGGGCGTTTTTGTGCCTGGGCTATTATATGAGCAATATCAGTAAGGACGCCATCGACGAGGTCGGCGACCTGTATATGACGGGCATTAACGAGCAGATCTCGTCGCATTTTGAGACGTTGATCAGTCTGAAGCTCGAGCAGGTGGAGACGGTGGTGGAGGTCGTCTCAAGTGACGTGGAAAACGCGGATGATCTGTACGATGAGCTGATCTACCGGGTGCATGTCAGAAATTTTGATTATCTGGCGCTCTGCGGGGAGGATCGTTCGATGGAGATGCTCTACGGAGAAATGATCGAGCCGATCGATCCGGGCCCGTTTTTCGATTCGCTGGAAAACAATGAAAAGAAGGTTGCGGTGGGCGTGGATGCCGCAGGAAACAAGATCGTGCTTTTCGGTATCAACGCTGCCTACCCGATGAAAAACGGCGGGACATCCAGGGCACTGATTATGGCGCTGCCGTTCGACTATATCAGCTCCAAGATGAGCGTTGAGAGCGACGACGCGCTCATGTACTCCTACATTATGCGGGAGGATGGCACCTTTATCGTAAACACGATGGAAGACAACTATTCCGATTATTTCAGCAGCCTGTACGAGCGGTATCCGGACGATGATGTGAAGAAGATCGACAGCTATGTGGAGGCGCTTTCCGCGTCGATGCACACAAAGAAGGACTGTTCCATTATCCTGAACTTCGGCGGAAGCCGGCAGCAGATCTACTGCACGTCGCTGCCCTACTCGGAATGGCATCTTCTGACCGTGCTGCCCTTTGGCGCGCTGAACCGGACCGTGGAGGATTTGAACAGGGATCGGACGGTTGCGACAGTTGCCATGTGCGCGATTATATTTGCAGCGCTGCTGTTTATCTTCTGTGTGTACTTCAGAATGACGCGGCGGCAGATGGAGGAGCTTGACCTGGCGCGCAGGGATGCGTTAAAGGCAACGAAGGCGAAGAGCGAGTTCCTCTCGAACATGAGCCACGACATCCGCACGCCGATGAATGCGATCGTCGGCATGACTGCGATCGCCACCGCGCACATCGACGACAGGGAGCAGGTACAGAACTGCCTGAGGAAGATCGCGCTTTCGGGCAAGCATCTTCTGGGACTCATCAACGACGTGCTCGATATGTCAAAGATTGAGAGCGGAAAGATGACGCTCACGCCGGAGCTTGTGTCGCTGCGCGAAATTGTCGAGGGGATCGTCAGCATCGTGCAGACGCAGGTAAAGGCGAAGGGACAGAGCTTTAACGTGCACATCGATAATATTGTCGCTGAGGATGTATTCTGCGACAGCGTGCGTTTAAACCAGGTGCTCATGAACCTGCTCTCCAACGCGGTGAAATATACGCAGGAGGGCGGTACGATACAGCTCTCGCTCTACCAGGCGGACGCTCCGGATGAAAAGGGAAGCGAGTATGTGCAGACGCACATCATTGTAAAGGACAACGGCATCGGCATGAGCGCCGAATTTCTGGAACACATTTTTGACTCGTACTCGCGCGCGGACAGCAAGCGCGTGCAGAAGACAGAAGGGGCGGGCCTTGGCATGGCGATTACGAAGTATATCGTGGACGCGATGGAGGGCACGATGAATGTGGAGAGCGAGCCGCAGAAGGGTACCGAGTTCCACCTCATTTTAGATCTGGAAAAGGCAAGCGCAGAAAATATGGATATGGTTTTGCCGCCGTGGAAGATGCTCGTGGTAGACGACGACGAGGTGCTCTGCCGCACGGCTGTCGATATGCTGGAATCCATCGGCGTGCAGTCGGACTGGACGCTCAGCGGCGAGAAGGCCATCGAGATGGTGAAAAAGCACCATGAGAGGCGGGACGATTATCAGATTGTTCTTCTGGACTGGAAGCTGCCGGATATGGACGGTCTGCTCGTCGCGAAAAAGCTGCGCCGGATTGTGCCGGAGGATATGCCGCTTATTCTCATTTCCGCATACGACTGGAGCGAGTTTGAGGCGGAGGCGAGAGAGGCGGGCATCAACGGGTTTATCTCCAAGCCGCTCTTTAAGTCGACGCTGTTCTACGGGCTGCGCAAGCACATGGGCGTCGAGGAGGCCGAGGAGGAAGCGGATACAAACGTTGATCTGTCCGGGCACCGCATTTTAGTTGCCGAGGACAACGATCTCAACTGGGAGATTATCGAGGAGCTGCTGTCTGATATCGGTATGGAGCTGGAGTGGGCGGAGAACGGGAAAGTCTGCCTTGAGAAGTTCCAGGCGTCCGAGCCGGGCTATTACGAGGCGATCCTCATGGATATCCGAATGCCGGTCATGAACGGCTACGAGGCGACGGAGGCGCTGCGCGCGCTCAGTCGTCCCGACGCACAGACGATCCCGATCATCGCGATGACGGCGGACGCTTTTTCGGAGGATATCCAGCACTGTCTGGAATGCGGTATGAACGCGCACACCGCTAAGCCGATCAATCTGAATGAGGTTGTAGCTCTGCTCAAGAAATACATGTTATAAAAATTAGGAGGATTGATAAATGAGCGAAGATGTATTACGCAAAAGTGCAAATGATTTGATTTCCGTATTGCCTGCGTCGGATGTTCAGAAGGTTATTACGTTTGCACTGAATTTGCATAAAAATGAAAACAATCCTTATCGCCCCATTTCGGAAGAAGAGATGCTGAAGGATCTGGTAATTTCAAAGAGTCAGGCATCGGAAGGAAAAATTATGGATTTTGACACAGCGTTGCAACAATTAGACGAGGAACTTGTTATACAGAATAGAAGGAAACACGGTGTATGTAGATCGGATTTATCATGAACTTCAGGATTATGAAAATAACTTTAATTACAAAGAGGACTGCCCGTCGGGCAGTCCTTTTTGTACGGGTTTTATCAATTACATCTCTGCCCGTGCAGCCGCGTCCTGGTAATATTTGAAATCGGTAAAGACCTCGCCCGTGTAGGGGTTCGTCCGGGTCTTCTTCGACTTGTAGATGATGTATGCAAGCGCGATGATGTTTGTGATCAGTGCGATCAGGCTGACAACGGTCATCATAGTGGGGTTCGCGTTTGCACTGCCGCCCGCCTCAATGCCGTTTAAGGTGCCGTCCGCGTACAAAACCGGAAGCGTCGCCCACGGGAAGAAGCTCTCGCCGGTGGACATCGTCTCCTGGAACAGCGGAAATACCTGCGCAAACATACACCAGATGCACAGCGTGTTGGCGCGGTTCATAATCCAGCCGCCCTTGTTCCACAAAAGCGCCGCGATCGTGGGAGCCAGCAGCAGTGCGATGCCGCAGAACCACGCGTGCGTCGGCAGGCAGTTATAGGTGTAGGCAAAGTTCCAGATGTCATAGACCACGATGTACACCCAGGTCATATCGGGCCAGATCATGTCCTTTTTGTCTTTGGACGAGTACACCGCCCACCAGCCGGTCATACAGAAAATGTTGATGATGCCGGCGATGCCGTTGAATACGTTGTGCCAGCCGCCGTAGAGCCATACGTCCTCGCTGGAGAGCCACCACTGATGCCAGCCCTTAAAGGCGGACTCGAAATCGCTGACGACAGCGATCATGATGTTGATGGCGACGATGACGAAGGGGTACGCCTTAAACCAGTGGGTTTTTCCGATGCCCCAGTCGTACTTGATCATCATGAAGCCGATGCAGCCCGCAAGCGCCGCGTAGAGCTTCGCGTAGTGGAACCAGCCGTTCATGTACAGATAGGTCTGGTTTTCCAACGCCCAGGATGCGCCGGATGCGGCGCTAAAGGCGATCGCGATAAAATAGACGGTCAGTGCGATGGGGATCGCCCCGAACATGATAAGCCCTCCGGCCTTTGTCCTTCGGGCAAACTCGTTCAGCAGGATCAGCCCGAGCAAAACGCCGAGCATGGCGATCCATTGTGCGACGGCATTGCCGCCGTAAACGTGAAACAGCATAACATTTTCCTCCTTAAACACTTCAAAATGATTTAAGGATATTATAACCCCAAACGCGCCCGGCTTCAATTAGACATTTTCTTCGCTTTGTCCAAGGGAGCGGCGTGAGTTACTTTTCACACCCGCGCCACGCAGAGTCCGCCCCAGCGAAGCGAGGGCGTTTACTGCGTACCCAAGGGGCATGCTATGGCTGCGGGAGAACATGATTCAGGTTGCAGTTTGGACTTCGCGAATCCTAGACCAGCAGGCGCAGAATGCCGTCCGTTGTCTGCTGGTTTGCCTGCGCGAGTAAGGAGTGCCCGGCGTTTTGCAGGATCTGGAACTTTGTGTTGTTCAAAAGCTCCTCCGGCATGTCGGTGTCGCGCAGACGGCTCTCGGCCGACTGTGTGTTTTCGGAAACGTTCTGATTGTTCAGCATCGTGTGCTCCAGCCGGTTTTGCAGCGCACCGAGGTAGGAGCGGTAATCGGACACGTGCTCGACGGCGCGCTGGATGCGGTTCATGGAATCTCCTGCTGCTTCGTGGGTGCTCACGTTTAGGTTTCCAAGCCCAAGCGTACTCGGGTTGATGGTGCGGATCTGTACCGCGATTTCCTGAAAGGGCCTGCACGAAACCTGAAGCCGCATCTGCTCCTCCTTCACCATGAGGTCGTCCGCGTAGATCTGGCCCATGCCGTACGCGTAGGGAGGTCCGTCTGCAATGGAGTACATGATGAGCCTGGAGCCGTCTATGTGCAGTCCGTTCGCATGGCCGATGTGGATCGGATTGCTGCCGCCGCCGCCGAGCGCACCCTGCTGGCCGACGACCGTGTCGTAGATCCGCTTCACGATATCCGCGCCGTTGTTAAGGCTCGTATCCTTCATCCCGATCTGTACGGTCAGGCTTCCGCGGCCGCTTGTGGTACTGCCGCTGATGCTTGAGGTCGTCGAGGTGCCGTCCGTGAACTCGAATTTAAACGTCTGGCTGCAGTTCTGGCTGCACGTAACCGTAAATTTTTTGTTGATGAGCTGCTCTTTATTGTTAATGTTTACATTGCCGAAATCGATGGCCTTGCCGTAGACGGAGCCCGTCGTATTCGGAATGCCCGAAAACTTGTCTTCCATAATTACGGTCGAAAAATCGTCGCAGTCGATCTCCACGAGCTGCTTCGCCTTTAAGATCGTGCGGTCGTTGAACGTCGTGTAGTCCGAGATACGGTTGATGAGCGCCTTTAAGGCGGAGATCTCCTTCTGGATCGCGTTGCGGTCATCGTCGGTGTTCGTGTCGTTCGCCGCCTGTGTCGCGAGCTCGTTCATGCGCTGCAGGACATTATGGACTTCGTTCAGTGCGCCGTCCGCGGTCTGGATAAGCGAAATGCCGTCCTGCACGTTTGCGGTCGCCCGGTCGAGCCCGCGCACCTGCCAGCGCATTTTTTCCGAGATGCTAAGTCCCGCGGCGTCATCCGCCGAGCGGTTGATCCGATAGCCGGAGGAGAGCTTTTCCATCGATTTCTTTTTGCTGCCGGTGGTGGCGTTTAGCTGCCGTCCGGCGTTTTCGGCGAGCATATTGTGAGTGACGATCATTGACATAAAACAGTTACCTCCATGTAAAGCGTGTAAAACGCGTCTGTCATCCTGACGGGTATAAAAATCTTTATCTATTTATCGGCGTTTCATGCGGATTCCAATAGCAAAAACAGGCGAAAAGAGGAAAAATCGTAAGTAGACAAACATAATTAAATCTGCTAAAATATAGAAAGGTTTTGCTGTTAGAGAGTATTCTGAATCTTATTCTGAATCTAAGGAACAGGAGCATTCTGTGAGGAGGATATTATGTATCATTGTCATATGCGGTTTTATCTGATTGGTCGCCCGAATGAGCTGTTTGAAACCGTAAAGGGAATGCCGCCGTTTGAGGCCTTCACGCATAAATTTTTCGAGAGCGAGGAGCCCGAGGACGCGCTCGTCAAAAAGGCGGACGTGCTGATCGTCGATCTGAGTGAAAAGGACGCGGTGGAGACGGCGCGTGCGCTGGCCGCGGCTAAGAAGCCGAACGCGGAACTGATCCTGCTGGCGGAGCAGCCGCAGGCGGAGGCGCTTCTTGGCCATCCCTCAGAGATGGTTTCCGGTATCACGGATATCTGGACGCTCCCGATGTCCGTCCCGGAGGCGGGCTTCCGCTTCCACAAATGGCAGCAGATTAAAAAGGAGCGTCTGGACGCGTGGCAGACGGAGCAGTATTTCGAGACGACGATCAACTGCACGCCGAATATGATCTGGTATAAGAGCAGAGACGGCATTCACGAGAAGGTGAACGACAGCTTCTGCGAGACCGTCAATAAAGAAAAGCATCAGGTGGAGGGGCGGGGGCACGCCTACATCTGGGATGTGGAGCAGGATGACCCTGCGTGCATCGAGTCGGAGCGCATCGTCATGGAGACGGAGAAAATGCTCGTCTCCGAGGAGGAGGTGCAGTCCGGCGGGGAGCGCAAGCTGCTCACGACGTACAAATCGCCTCTCTACGATGTGGACGGAAGCGTCATGGGAACCGTGGGCGTCGGCATTGATATCACGCAGGAGCGCGCTTATGCCCAGGAGCTGATCCAGAAAAACCGCGTGCTGGAATCGCTTTTTACATCGCTCGACTGCGGCGTGATCTGCCAGACGCTGGACGGCTCACGCATTTTGAACATCAACCGGAGTGCGCTCAATATCCTGGGCTACGAATCGGAAGAGGAGATGATGAAGGAGGGCTTTTTCCTGATTGCGCACTCGGTCATGAAGGAGGACCGGCCGGGGCTTCAGGAGAGCATCCGTGCGCTTAAAAACGTGGGGGATGCAGTGAGCGTGAAATACCGCGTGCAGCACGCGGACGGAAAGATCCTTCACGTCATGGGCAACATCAAGCTGGTGGAGGAGCACGGTGAGGTTTACTGCCAGCGCTTCCTTTTGGACTGTACGGATCAGAGGCTGAAGGAGGAGAAGGAGCGCATCGAGGCAAAGCGCAAGCAGATGGAGCTGATCCATGCGCTCAGCCTCGAGTACAATCTCGTGTGCCATTTTGATCTGGACACGGGCATCGTGAAGCCGCTTCGCATCGGCGAGTGCAAAAACAATATACTGGGGCCGATCTTTGAGCACAGAGCGCCTTTGGAGCAATGCATGGATCGCTACATTGAGGCGGGCGTCTACCCGGACGACAGGGAGGCGCTGCGCCATGCCATCTCGCGCGAGAATCTGGAGAAGGAGCTTTCCGTAAAGGATACATACAACATCAAGTACCGCACGACCTGCTGCGGCGACGTGCGCTATTTTCAGATGAAGGCGGCGCGTGCGGGCGACTGGGAGGCAAAGCACGTCGTCGTGATGGGCTTCCACAGCGTCGATGAGGAGATACGCGCGGAGATGGAGAAAAAGGCGGTGCTCGAGGACGCGCTTTTGCAGGCAAACCGGGCGAGCAAGGCAAAGACCGCATTCCTCTCCAACATGTCGCACGACATCCGCACGCCGATGAACGCGATCATCG
>CAMTZV010000022.1 GCA_947086625.1 uncultured bacterium
GTTGCCTATAATGAAAAGACAGACAAAGGAAAGCTTCAGAAGTTTTGGAATGACTATTTTCTCGTAGAGAAGGGCATCTACGAGCAGCTTCTCTCAAGCCCGACCGAGAAGGTGGAGGGCACCGTGAAGGAGCTGGCTGAAAAATACGGGATCAGCATTATGGAGATGACCGGATTTCTGGACGGTATCAACGATTCCCTGGTGGAGGCAAACCCGATTGAGACGATGGAAGAGGACACGCACGTCAATCTCATTTACGATCTGGAAAAGCTCTACAAAAACATGGTAGACGCGAAAGCGGACTGGCTGTATGAACTGCCTCAGTGGGATGCGATCTTTGACGCGGAGACGAAAAAGGCGCTGTACTTAGAGCAGAAAAAATCCGGCACCGTTCGCCGCGAGGGGAAAAAGGTCGGCAGGAACGACCCGTGTCCGTGCGGAAGCGGAAAGAAGTACAAGCAGTGCTGCGGAAAAAACGTGTAGGAAAAAAGTAACGCTTGACACGGAAGCGGCAAATGCATAAAATAGAAGGAAATCAAAGCTGGCGGAAAAAAACGCAGCTTAAAAAATGTAACGGTTCAGCCCACGCCATTCGCAGAGGCGCCTGCGGCGCTTTCCCGCTGCTGACGCAGCTAACTCTGCTCATGAATGGGCGCTTGGCTCATCGTCTGCGTCATGTGCTTACTCATGCAGGCATGGTCCGCACATTTCCTGGACGATAGCTGAATTGTTACTAAAAATTGTATAGGATCAACGCGACGACGAGACTAACCAACTCTGAGTGCCCCTAATCCGGGCCGGTGATACCGTTATCATCATGGAAGGCTTCTATAATAATATTTCTATAATAATATTATAGTTAGAGAGAGCTTTCCGGTAAAGTGGCCGCGGCGTACGCCCGGCAACTGGGGTGGAACCGCGAGCAATCGTCCCCGGTGTCAGAGGAATCTGGCGCTGGGGATTTTTTTGTTTATGCGCACGCCCTCGTGTTGCCGGCGCAACACGCGGGCGGCGCGGTGAGTAGGGGAAGTCTCCCCCTGCTCGAGAGTAAGGGCACAGAGACGCGTGACAGGAAAGGAGAAGCATTATGATTAAAAAAATGAAAAATTTCTGGTATTCTCTGGACGGGACGACGGAGATTCCAAGGCGGGAGCTGTTTTTGGAGATCACCGTGTGTATTCTGGCGGGCATTCTGGTCGGAATGATCTTCACGCCGAAAAAAACGGTGACGATCGGCAGCAACAATGCGGGGAACGGCTGCAACAACGGAAACGATTCGGAAGCGGGAACGATGAAGAAGCGGAATGAAAAAGAAAAAAAAGCGGAAGAGAAAAGGAATGAAAAAGGAGAGAGAGCATGAAAATAACATTAAAGGACGGATCAGTTAAGGAGTACGACGGCGCGATGTGCGTCATTGACATTGCAAGGGACATCAGCGAGGGGCTTGCGCGCGTGGCGTGCGCCGGAGAGGTAAACGGCGAGATCGTCGATCTGCGCACCGAGCTTGCCGCGGACTGCGAGCTGAACATTGTCACACAAAACGACCCGGAGGGCCTGCGGGTTATCCGCCACACCGCGTCTCATGTGATGGCGGAGGCGGTCAAACGGCTGTTCCCGGAGGCAAAGGTGACGATCGGGCCTGCGATCGACGACGGTTTTTACTACGATTTTGAGTCCGCGCCGTTCTCGCGCGAGGATCTGGACAAAATCGAGGCGGAGATGAAAAAGATCATCAAGGAGGGCCATGAGATCACCCGCTTTACGCTGCCGCGCGCGGAGGCGATCCGGCTCATGGAGGAAAAAAACGAGCCGTTTAAGGTGGAGCTGATTCAGGATCTGCCGGAGGACGCCGAGATCAGCTTTTACGATCAGGGCGGCTTTGTCGATTTGTGCGCGGGGCCGCACCTCATGAGCACAAAGGGCATCAAGGCCTACAAGCTCATCTCTTCGTCGATGGCGTACTGGCGCGGAGATTCCGACAAAGCAAAGCTCCAGCGCATCTACGGGACGGCCTTCACGAAGAAGGAGGAGCTCGCGGCGCATCTGGCGCATCTGGAGGACATCAAAAAGCGCGACCACAATAAGCTGGGCCGCGAGATGGAGCTGTTTACGACAGTGGACGTCATCGGGCAGGGGCTTCCGCTGCTGCTGCCGAAGGGCGCGCGCATGATTCAGAAAATGCAGCGCTGGATCGAGGATCTCGAGGATCGCGAGTGGGGCTACGTGCGCACAAAGACGCCGCTCATGGCAAAATCTGACCTGTATAAGATTTCCGGGCACTGGGATCACTATACCGATGGCATGTTTGTGCTCGGCGACGAGGAACGGGACAAAGAGGTTTTGGCGCTTCGTCCGATGACCTGTCCCTTCCAGTATTATTGCTACAAAAACACGCAGCACTCGTACCGCGACCTGCCGATCCGCTACGGCGAGACGTCGACGCTGTTCCGCAACGAGGATTCGGGCGAAATGCACGGCCTGACCCGCGTGCGCCAGTTTACGATTTCCGAGGGACACCTGATCGTGCGCCCCGACCAGATGGTCGCAGAGTTCAAGGACTGTATCGCACACGCGCAGTATTGTTTAAAGGTGCTCGGCGTGGAGGAGGACGTGACGTACCATCTCTCCGCGTGGGATCCGGACAACCGGGAGAAATACATCGGCGAGCCCGAGGTGTGGGAGGAGACGCAGCAGCACATGCGCGACATGATGAATGAGCTTGGCATCCCCTACACCGAGGATATCGGAGAGGCGGCGTTCTACGGACCGAAGATTGATATCAACGCGAAAAACGTCTACGGCAAGGAGGACACGATGATCACGATCCAGTGGGACGCGCTGCTTGCCGAGCAGTTTGACATGTACTATGTGGATGAAAGCGGCGATAAGGTGCGCCCGTGTATCATTCATCGGACGTCTATGGGCTGTTACGAGCGCACGCTGGCGTGGCTCATCGAGAAGTATGCGGGCAAATTCCCGACATGGCTGTGCCCGGAGCAGGTGCGTGTGCTTCCGATTTCCGACAAATATATCGATTACGCGCAGGAGGTAAAGGATGCGCTCATGAAAAACGGCGTGGACGCCACGGTGGACGCGCGCTCGGAAAAGATCGGCTACAAGATCCGCGAGGCGCGCATGGATCGGCTTCCCTACATGCTGGTCGTGGGCGCGCAGGAGGCGGCAGATCATACGGTATCCGTCAGAAGCCGTTTTGCGGGCGACGAGGGCGTGAAGCCGCTCTCCGATTTTACGAACCAGATCTGTGAGGAAATCCGCACGAAGGAGATCCGACAGGAGATCGCGCAGGACGAAAAATAAGAAACGCGCGCCGGTACAGGCGCTTGCGCATAAAATTTTCTCTGCCGAACCATACTAGCATTACAAAAACAGCCCGGCGGCGCTTAAAAAAATCAACCGGGCGTGTGCCGGACTGTTTTGGTTTACACGAATCATGTGTGGAAAGGAAGAGAAGATCATGACGATACTGGATTGCAATGTTTCAAACTGCATGTACAATGCGGACAAAAAGTGCTCCAAGCACAACATCCTCGTGGAGGGCAGCGAGGCGTCCATGCCGCACGAGACCTGCTGCTCGAGCTTCAAGGAGCAGGGAAGCGCCAGAAACGTACTCAGCCAGCCCAGAACAAAGCTGGATGTACAGTGCAAGGCGACGAACTGCACGTTCAACGACAACAATCATTGTCACGCGGATCACATCGGTATCAACGGCGTGAATGCCTGCGTTGTGGCAGAGACCGAGTGCGCAAGCTTCCGCTGCAAACAGTAGGACGCGCATAGTTAGCGCGCATCTGAAAAACCTTCTCCGCGCCCGGATGCCGTTTCCAGCGGCATGGGTGCGGAGATTTTAGAAAAGAGATCATTTATGGATATGAATATTAACTTTCCGAATCTTCATATTTATCTGGAGCATGTCGGGAAATCAATTAGCATCGGCGGCTTTACGATCGCGTTTTACGGGCTGACGCTGGCATTTGCGATGGTGGCGGGCCTTTTGGTGGCCATGCGCGAGGCGAAGCGCAGCGGGCAGGATCCGGATACGTATTTTGATCTGGCGATCATAGCGATCATCTGCTCACTGATCGGCGCAAGGATCTACTATGTGGTCTTTGCATGGGACCGCTACAGGGATAACCTGCTGAATATCTTTAACTTCCGGCAGGGCGGGCTTGCCATTTACGGCGGTGTGATCGCGGCGATCATCACGACGTACCTGTTTTGCAGGAAGAAAAAGCTTTCCTTTCCGCTCGTGTGCGACACGGCGGGGCTGGGGCTTATTACGGGACAGATCATCGGCCGCTGGGGCAATTTTTTCAACCGGGAATGCTTTGGCGAGTACAGCGATGGCCTTCTGGCGATGCAGCTTCCGGTGAACGCGGTGCGCCAGGGGGAGATCACGGACAACATCGCGGCACATATCGTCGAGGCAGGCGGCGTCTCTTACATACAGGTACACCCCACCTTTTTGTACGAATCGCTGTGGAATCTGGCGTTGCTGCTGTTTCTCGTGTGGTACATCCGGCGCAAGAAATTTGACGGAGAGGTTTTTCTGCTGTATCTGTTCGGCTACGGGGTCGGGCGCTTCTGGGTGGAGAGCCTGCGCACGGATCAGCTTTTGGTGCCGGGCATCGGAGTTCCTGTTTCCATGGTGGTGGGTGCGGTCATGGCGGCGGTGTCGCTTGTATGGATTGTCACGGTCCGTGTGAAGCGGGCGAAGTGCGAAAGGATCTCACAGAAAGATGACATCGGAGGAGACGAAGGAGCGGGCGGCCATCAGGCGCCGTCTGGAGCGGGAACGGAAAAAACTGAATAGGAGCCTTGCGCTCGGCAGGCCGGCGGAGGAGAGCCTTGCGATCAGCCGCCGTCTGGATCGGCTGATCGAGGCATATATAGAAAGTCCATAGCATTTGTGCTGTGGATTTTTTTTGTGTGCAAAACCCCCAATTTCCGGGGGTTTGACGCACACAAGGGCCAAAAAAACATACGTTCCAATTGCTTTTTGGGGAGAATGAGGGTATAGTAAGGAGCATAAGTGGAGGAAAGTGGTATCAAAGTGGTAAGAAGTGGTGGATAAGTTGATAACATTGTGAATAAGTTCAGCCATTGTCTGCAGGCGCCTCCTCGAACGGCGCGCCTGAACTTATCCGCTGCATGGGCACGGACGGGGTATGAGATGTTTACCGGAGAATACAACCACAGCATAGACGCAAAAGGCAGAGTGATCGTCCCTTCCAAGCTGCGCGAGCAGCTGGGCGAAGAATTTGTCGTGACAAAGGGTCTCGACGGATGTCTTTTCGCATACCCAAAATCCGAGTGGGAGGGCATCGAGGAGAAGTTCCGCGGACTGCCCTCAAACGGCGAGACACGGCGGTTTATGCGCTTCTTCTTTGCCGGAGCCGCGACCTGTGAGGTGGACAAGCAGGGCAGGATCCTCATTCCCCCGAATCTGCGCGAGCACGCGGATCTGCAAAAGGATATCGTCTCGGCGGGCGTGCTAAACCGCGTGGAGATCTGGAACAGAGACCGCTGGCTGGAGAGCAGCAACTACGACGATATGGACGATGTGGCCGAGCACATGGCGGAGCTTGGATTCAGCTTCTAAGGAGGCGATATGGAGTTTTGGCACACCTCCGTTTTGCTGGAGGAAACGATCGAAAACTTAAACGTGCGGCCGGACGGCATCTATGTGGACGGGACGTTAGGCGGCGGCGGCCACGCATATGAGGTGTTAAGGCGGCTTTCAGAGGGAGGACGGCTCATCGGTATCGATCAGGATGCGGACGCCATCGCGGCGGCCACGGAGCGGCTAAAGCCCTTTGAAGGGCAGCTTACGGTCATCCGCAGCAACTATGCAGCGATGAAACAGGAGCTTGCGCGCATCGGCGTTGCGGGGGTGGACGGCATCCTGCTCGATCTTGGCGTTTCGTCGTTTCAGCTCGATACACCGGAGCGCGGCTTTACCTATCGGGAAGCAGATGCGCCGCTGGACATGCGCATGGACCAGCGGGAGCGCATCAGTGCGCGGGACATCGTAAACGGCTACAGCGAGGGAGAGCTCTACCGCATCATCCGCGATTACGGGGAAGACCGGTTTGCGAAAAATATTGCAAAGCACATCGTAGCCGCGCGTGCGCGCGCGCCGATTGAGACGACCGGGCAGCTCACCGCGGCGATCGAGGCGGCGATCCCAAAACGTGTGTCAAAAACCGGCGGGCATCCGGCAAAGCGCACGTATCAGGCGATCCGCATCGAGTGCAACCACGAGCTGGATGTGCTGCGCGACCATCTGGACGAGATGATCGATCTGTTAAATCCGGGCGGAAGGCTCTGTGTTATCACCGTCCATTCGCTGGAGGACCGCATCGTAAAGACGATCTTTAAGACAAATGAGAACCCATGCACCTGCCCGGCTGATTTTCCCGTCTGTGTTTGCGGGAAGCAGTCAAAGGGAAGGGTGCTTTCGAAAAAACCAATTTTGCCGACGGAGGAGGAGATCGAGGAAAACCCGAGGGCGAAAAGCGCGAAGCTTCGGGTATTTGAGAGGATGTAACAGAAAATGGAAGAATGATGGAAGAATGAAGGTTACCTTTCACGGAGTGAACGGTAACGAATGAGGGAAGAGTTATGGCAGAGGCAAACAGAAATTACAGAAGGGGAAATTACGACAGGGGAAGCCAAAGCAGAAATGATTACGGCCGGGATTACCGGAGGATGACCTATATCGAGGGAAATACGGTGCGGCATCTGGAGACGATGCCGGACAACTGGGAGAAGGAGCAGGAGAACCGGCAAAAGCGGGAGGAGCGCGAGCGAAGAGAGCGGCAGGAGCAGCGCAGGCGGCGCTCGATCGCGCGCAGAAACCAGGACAAGGCGCTGATTATGACCCGCGGCTATGTCATATTTCTGACATTTGCCGCAATTGTGACTTGCATGACGGCAGGGCTCTATATTAAACTACAGTCAGACATTACGATACGCATGGAGCACATCGGCTCGCTTGAGGCGGGTGTGAACAGCTTAAAGGCGGACAACGACGCGACGTACAAGCGGCTGGTGACATCGGTGCGCATGGAGGACGTGAAAAAGCGTGCGGTGGACGAGCTTGGCATGTCCTATCCGGGCGAAGACCAGATTGTCTATTACGAGCCGGATTACACGGATTATATGTCGCAGTACGGCGAGATTCCCGAGTGATGAGAAGCCGGCGGCGTGGTCTTTGACCAGAAATTAAAGGATTGGGAAAGAATTATTTTGGCAGATCAGAGACAGAGAACGAAAAAAAGAAAAAGAAGGCCGGCAAGGCCGAAAAAATTTGCGCTCTACATGAAAAAGAAGATGGTTGTTTTCTTTTTGGGGATCGGAGTCATACTGACCGGGCTGGTCGTGCGTATTATGTACGTCCAGCGGGTAAAGGGCGCGGACTATGAGAAGATTGTGTTGTCACAGCAGGCTTATGACAGCGAGACGATACCTTACCGCAGAGGAGATATTCTGGATGCAAAGGGGACGATCCTTGCGACCAGTACGGATGTGTACAATCTGATACTGGACTGCAAGGTAATCACCAGTGAGGTCGGGAAAAAGCAGCCGTATCTGGAGCCTACACTGACAGCACTTTTTTCGTGTTACCCGGAAATCAAAGAGAGCGAGGTGCGTCAGCTCATCAGGGAGTCGCCGCAGAGCCAGTACAACATTCTGGTAAAGCAGATGAGCTACGAACAGATGTCTGTTTTTACGGAGTATGCGGCGGACAAAAAGAAGCATCCGAACATCCGGGGTATCTGGTTTGAAAAGCACTATATCCGCACGTATCCGTATGGCTCGCTGGCGAGTCCCGTCATCGGGTTTACACGCTCGGACAACGTCGGTATGCTCGGGCTTGAGAGCTATTACGACGATGTGCTAAGCGGCACGAACGGCAGACGCTACGGTTATCTCAACTCCGACAACGACCTGGAAAAAACGCTGCGGGAGGCTTCCGACGGCGATACGGTCGTGACGACGCTTGACGCGAGTCTGCAGAGCATTGTGGAGGAAAAAATAGCGGAGTTCTGCGAGACGTTTGAGGGCAATTACCGCGACGGCGCGGCGGCGGCAAACATCGGGATTTTGATCATGAACCCGCAGAACGGAGAGGTAAAGGCGATGGCCCAGTATCCGTCCTTTGATCTGCAAAAGCCGCGGGATCTCTCCGGGATATACACGAAAAAAGAGATCAAAAAGATGGACGATGACGAGAAGGCGGACGCGCTGAACCGTCTCTGGACGAATTACTGCGTCTCATCCACATATGAGCCCGGCTCCACCGCAAAGCCGTTCACGGTCGCCTGCGGACTGGAGACGGGGACCCTGAAGGGAAACGAGAGCTTTGAGTGCGACGGCTTTGAGGAGTTTTCCGGCTCCGGCAAGGTGCGCTGCGTCAAGCGCGGCGGGCATGGCACAGAGACGCTGCGGACGGCGCTCATGGATTCGTGCAACGATGCGCTCATGCAGATGTCCTACCGCATCGGCGTTGATAATTTCTGCAATTACCAGCGCATTTTCGGCTTCGGCCTGCGCACCAACATCGATCTGCCCGGCGAGGCGAGAACCGATTCGCTCATTTACCACGCGCAGGATATGAAAAAGATTGACCTCGCGACAAACTCGTTTGGTCAGAACTTTAACGTGACGATGATCCAGCTTGCGAGCGCATTTTCCTCGCTCGTGAACGGAGGCGATTACTATCAGCCGCATCTCGTCTCAAAGGTGCTCGACACAAACGGGAACGTTGTCCGAAAGGTCACGCCGGCGCTCATCAAGCAGACCGTCTCAAAGGAGACGAGCGAGCAGATCAAAAGCTATCTCTACGATACGGTTTCCGAGGGAACCGGACGTTACGCGAAGGTGGCGGGCTACTCCATGGGCGGAAAAACCGGCACGGCGCAGAAGTCGGTAAACGGGAAAAAGGATGAAAAAAACTATCTTGTCAGCTTCATCGGTTATCTGCCAAAGGAAGACCCGGAGCTTGTCATTTACGCGGTTGTGGACGAGCCGAACGCGAAGGATCAGGCGCACAGCACCTATGCGCAGAACCTTGTGCGGGAGATTTTGGAGGAGGCCCTGCCTTACCTGAACATTTTCCCGGACGAGAAGATCGCAGAGGAGGCGCTCACCCCGGAGCAGACGACCTTTTTTACCGGGCTTGACGGCGCAGAGGTCCCGCCTGCCGTGCAGCCGGAGGGCGGCGAACCGGAGGAAGATGAACCCGAGGGCGGCGAGCCGGAGGGAGATGAGCCTGAAGGGGATGAGCCGCAGGGGGAAGGGCCCGAAGGAGAATAGGAACCCTCTGGTTGTATTCATAACCGCACAGGAGCAGTAATAGGTTATAATAACTGCTTTTGTGAGGTTGTATCTGTCATGGAACGGGAGGACTGGACGAAG
>CAMTZV010000023.1 GCA_947086625.1 uncultured bacterium
GACTACGAGCCGAATCTCATCGCCCAGAGTCTCGCCGGAAACCGGACGAACATCATCGGCCTGCTCGTCCCGGAAATTGCCTACCCTTTTTTCAGCGAAATTATCGAATCGATCGAAAATCAGGCATTTTTTGAGGGCTACAGCATTATCATCTGCAACACGCACCGCAGCCTGGAAAAGGAGAAAAATATTCTCGCCCAGCTGCGCCAGCGGAAGGTGGACGGCATCATTGCGGTCCCGGTTTCTGCAGAGAAGAGCCTGCCCGCCTACCGGCGCCTGCAGGTTCCCGCCGTGATGATTACAAAGCGGATGGAAGGCTTCAGCAGCGTATATATCTCCCATTACAACGGCGGAGAGCAGATCGCCCGCCACTTTCTCAACATGGGCTTTCAGAAAATAGGGTATATCGGGCCCACAAAGGAGTCCACCTCGGCCCTCAAATACGCCGGATTCCGGCAGTATCTGTCTGCCAGCCAGATTTCCCTGACCGACGTGATCGAATGTCCCGCGCCGCAGAATATGAACGCCAGCCTTGTCTACAAGCTTGTGAAGCAATACGCGGCGGACGTGGGACTGCGCTGCGAAGCATATCTGGCAAACGACGACATCACCGCCTGCGAGGCCATCACCGCCTTCCGCGAATTGGGCTACGCCGTTCCGCAGGATATCGCGATCGCCGGCTTTGACAATTCCCTGCTCGCCAAGGAGATCAGCCCGAAGCTCACCGCGCTGGCGCAGCCTTTGGATGAGATTGGGAAAAAATCCGTAGAAATTTTGCTGGAGCAGATCAACAACGATGCGGAGCCTCGCATGTATGAGCTGGAATCCCGCATCATCGCAAGAGAATCCACGGTCCGTTTTATGCCTGCTTAAGAGCAAACACCGATCACAGGGCTTTGTCCTCTCTCACTCCAAAAGCCGACCAAGCAGCGCTTCCCACTGGCCCGCAGCTTTCTCTGTTGAAAAATCCTCCAAATGGTCTCCGGCGTGCGCCTCAAACGCGCGGTAGCACGCCTCGTCCGTGAGCAGCCGCCCGATCGCGTCCGCCATCGCCGTAAGATGCGCCTCCCCGTCGTCCGACACCGGAATGAGGAAGCCGCCGACGCCATCCTCGATGAGCTCCGAGGGGCCGGTGCGAATGTCGAAGCTCACCGCGGGCAGCGAAAAGCGCTTCGCCTCGAGCAAAACCATCGGAAGCCCCTCGTGCTCCGACGTCATCACGTACACGAGCGCCCGCGCATAAAGCGGCGCCACATCCGTTACAAAGCCCTCCAGCTTCACGCAGTCCCCGACGCCCCGGCGCAAAATCTCCGCCTCTATTTCCGCGCGCTGCTCCCCCTCGCCCGCGATGCGCCACGTAAAATTGCCACCGTACCGCTCCTTCAACAGCTGCGCAATACGCGGGATGCGCAAAAAGCCCTTCGCAGGCACAAGCCCCCCGACACTCAAAAGCTCTTTCTCTGTGAAATCGCGCACAGGCTTCTCCCCGACGCAAAAATAGTCCGCCGGGTTGTGAATCACGCAGATTTCGTGGCGGATGTTCAGATTTTCCAGATAAAAACCCCGGTCCATCTGCGTCAGCGTCACGATCGCGTCCGCAAACCGCCCCGCCAGCCTGCGGATTGCGCCGCGGTAGCGCGTCCCCATATCCTCGTAAAAGTGAAAGTGCTCCCACGAGACCACCTTCACGCCCGTCATCCCCTTCACCGGAAGCGAGAGCACGTCGAGCACCCCGTCGATATCGACGAGCACATCGATCCGATGGCGCTTCACGAAACGCCTCAATTTAAAAATCACCGGGACATAGCCCGGCCCCGGCGTGATCCAATGGTCAGAAAAAGCCTCCCGGGCGATGCGCTTCGACAGCTTAAATGCCGCCTCGTGCTCTTCGGTCAGGCTGACTACAAATATTTCGTACTGTCCCCGGGCACAAAGCGCGTTCGCGATAATTGTCCCCACCCGCTCCGTGCCGCCGCCGCGCGTGATATCGCCCGAAAAAAACGCGACACGCCTTTTGCCGCCCGAAAAGCTCTCTTCTGTCTTCAACCGCCCTCCACCTCTCTTCACAGTCTCACTGAACATACCTGCTTTTTGTTATTTTCTTATCAATGCTTAAACATTGCAGACACGCGATGCCGAGCGCGTAAACGCCGTAGGCGTGCATCCGGAACAGCCCCGCCGCCACCGGAATGACCACATTCCAGACGCCGCCGCGCACCTGCCTGATGTAGGTGCGCCCGGAAAGCTCCCGCATGTAGCGCGCCGCCAGCGGCTGCTTTCCGTAGGTTTTCAGCGCCCGCCGCGCCGCGCGGATGCCGTGCCCCGCCAAAAGCTCCTGCTTGACGACAAAAAAGCTGCCGAAAAAGACGTGGAACGCCATCAAATCCTCGTACGCTTTGACGCCCCGCTCTCCGCAAAAGCGCAGATAATCCTCCGCGATCGCAACCCACACGGGAATGAGGTTCTCCTTGTAGCGGAAGCTCACGGACGACTCGTTGACCCGATAGCAGTACACGCTCTCATCCACAAAGGCGTACACCGGGTCGTAGGAAAGGCACGCCGCGTTGTGGGCCTTGTCCTGCGAAAACGGGTACGCACGGCAGAAAAGCCCATGCTCCAGAAGAAACTGCCTGCGGTAGAGCTTTCCCCAGTTGTAGGCGAGATGCCCGTAGTAGTAAAAGCCCTTAAAGCGGAAGTCCGCGGTGGACGTGTAGCGTCCGCCATGCAGATGGTGATAGTTCACGCCGTCTGCCGCGCCACCCGATTGGACACGCCTCCTGCCGTCTTCCTTCCCGCCACCCGTCCGGGCAAGCCGTCCGCCGTCTGCCACAACGCCCGCACCGATGCGCCGGTAGCTCCCCTGCGTGATATCGGCGTGCTTTTTCTCCGCCCGCGCCGCAAGATGCGAGAGACAAAAGGGCCCGTCCAGCAGATCGTCGGCGTCCACAAAGCAGACGTATTTCCCGCGCGCCGCGCGGATTCCGGCGTTCCGCGCCATGCCAAGCCCCTGATTTTCCTGATGGATCACGCGCACCCGCGCGTTTTGCTCCGCGTAAGCGTCGCAGAGCGCCGGGCACTCGTCCGGCGAGCCGTCGTCCACCAGAATAACCTCCATCTCCTCAAGCTCCTGCGCAAAAATACTCTCCATACACGGCGCGAGAAACTCCTTCGCCTTATACACCGGCACGATCACGCTCACCAATGTCCGTTCCATTTTCCGATCCTTTCCCGATCCTTTTCGTCGCTGCCTTTCGCCCCCTCGGCATCCATACCCGGCCTTTAATCCTTCCCGAACAAATCCCGCGTGTACACCTTCTCTTTCACATCGTCCAACGCCGCGTCGTAGCGGTTCGCGATGATCGCGTGCGAGCGCCCCTTGAACGCCGCCAGGTCGTTTACGATCTCGCTTCCGAAAAATGTGCCGCCAGCCGCAAGCGTCGGCTCGTAGATGACGACGGTCACGCCCTTCGCCTTGAGCCGCTTCATGACGCCCTGGATGCTGCTCTGGCGGAAGTTGTCGCTGTCCGCCTTCATCGTCAGGCGATAGACGCCCACGACGACCTCGCGCTCCCTTGCGCGGTCATAGCTGCTGCTCGGCGCGTAGTAGCCCGCCATCTCGAGCACGCGCTGTGCGATGAAGTCCTTGCGCGTGCGGTTCGCCTCCACGATCGCGCCGATCAGGTTTTCCGGCACGTCCGCGTAATTCGCGAGCAGCTGCTTCGTGTCCTTCGGCAGGCAGTAGCCGCCGTAGCCGAACGACGGGTTGTTGTAGTAGTCGCCGATGCGCGGGTCGAGGCAGACCCCGTCGATGATCTCCCGTGTGCGAAGCCCCTTCATCTCCGCATACGTGTCCAGCTCGTTAAAAAACGAGACGCGCAGCGCCAGATACGTGTTTGCGAACAGCTTCACCGCCTCCGCCTCCGTCGTCCCCATGTAGAGGAGCGGCACGTCCGCCTTCTTCGCGCTCGCGCGCAAGAGCTCCCCGAATGTCTCCGCCGCAGGGCGCAGCGCGTCGCCGTCAAAGCCCACGATGATGCGCGAGGGGTAGAGGTTGTCGTAGAGCGCCCGCCCCTCCCGCAGAAATTCCGGCGAAAAGAGGATGCGCGTCTCCCCGGTGCGCTCTGACAGGCGCTTTGTGTAGCCGACCGGAACCGTCGACTTGATGACGATGGCTGCCCGCTCGTTCACGGCGCGCACCTGCGCGATCACCTGCTCCACCGCCGAGGTATCGAAAAAGTTTTTCTGCGAATCGTAGTTTGTAGGCACCGCAATCACGACGTAATCCGCATCGGCATACGCCGCCGCGCCGTCCGTCGTCGCGGTCAGATCAAGCCCGCCGTCCGCGAGCCGCCGCTCGATCTCGGCGTCGATGATCGGCGATTTCCCCTCCCGCAGCAGCGCGATCTTCTCCTCCGAGATATCCACCGCGTACACCTTCGTGTGCGCCGCCAGCAGCGCCGCGATGCTGAGACCCACATAGCCGGTTCCCGCCACCGCGACTGTGGGGCCGCTTTCCGCTTCCCTCCCGTAATAGTCCCGATACCACCGCGCAAACGCCCGCAGCCCCTTGGAGAGCGGCGTGTTCGGCCGGAAGCCAAAATCCCGCTCCAGCCCGCTCACGTCCGCGTATGTCGTCTCCACGTCGCCCGGCTGCATCGGCACAAGCCTTTTGTGGCTCTCAAAATCGTAATCCGCCGGGAGCACGCCCGCGTCGATCAGCTCCCGCTGTAAAATGTCCACAAAGTCCAGCAGGTTTTCGGGATGGCTGTTGCCGATGTTGTAGATTTTGTACGGCACGCCGTCCTTCGTCTGCTCCGGCGTCCGCTTCATGACGGCCGCAACGCCCGCGACAATGTCGTCGATGTATGTGAAATCCCGCATACAATTCCCGTAGTTGAAAATTTCGATCGTCTCCCCGCGCCGCAGCTTGTCCGTAAAGCCGAAATACGCCATGTCCGGCCGCCCCGCCGGGCCGTACACCGTGAAAAAGCGCAGCCCCGTCGCCGGAATCCCGTAGAGCTTCGCATAAGCGTGCGCCAGGAGCTCGTCGGATTTTTTCGTCGCCGCATAGAGGGAGACGGGATGATCCACCGGATCGTCCGTTGCATAGGGAATCTTTTTGTTGGAGCCGTAGACGCTCGAGCTGGACGCGTAGACGAGATGCTCCACGCCGCCTCCCTCGCGCGAATGGCGGCACGCCTCCAAAATCTCGTAAAAGCCCTCGATGTTCGAGCGGATATACGCGTCGGGATGGTCGATCGAGTAGCGCACGCCCGCCTGCGCCGCGAGATTCACCACGATCTTCGGGTCATACACCGCAAAGAGCTCCCGCACCGTCTCACGGTCCGCGATATCGCCCTTCACAAAGACGAAGCGCCCCGCCGCTTCCTCCTCCCGAAGCTGCGCCAGACGGTACTTCTTTAAGCCCACGTCATAGTAGTCGTTCAGATTGTCGACGCCTACGACGCGCACGCCGCTCTCCTGCGCCAGCAGTGCCCGCGCCAGATTCGCGCCGATAAAGCCCGCCGCGCCCGTGATCAGAACCGTTTTTCCCTCTAAGCTGATGTCTGCCATAAATACCCTCTTTTTTACGAAAGGCCCGCCTCATTCCGGCTTGAGCCTTTTTTTTCTGTGTGCTATACTTTTTTAATATGAAACGACATCCGAGACAGGAGGTTTTACCCTTGAAAAAAACGAACCGCGGGAACACATCCGCCCCCGACACGCTGCTCATCTTTGAGCGCCCGGAGCTCTATTTTTTCCCGGCGCTCCCCGATATCGTCTGCCCCGCCTTTGGCGTCCCGCAAAAAAGCCTTCGCTACCTCGTCTACAAGGCGCTCTGTCTCCTGCATCTGCCCGGCACGCACCTTTTCTGGGGCAGCTGGACAAAACGCCTCGCAGGCGTGAAGCGCGTCGTCATTTTTGACTACGGCTACCAGCGCGGCATGAAGCGCTACATCCGCCGCAAAAACCCGGACTGCGAGGTATACCTGTTTTTCTGGAACCTGATTACGCCGGTTCGCGTCAACCATCGGCTGTTTTCGGACAAGCGCGCGATCTACTCCACCGACCCCGGCGACTGCGCGCGCTACCGGTTTTATTATAACTCAATCTTTTACACCCGGCAATACCGCCGGGACTGGTCGGGCAAAAAGAACCGCCTCTTTTTTATCGGGCACGACAAGGGCCGCGCCGGGGCGCTCCTTGCGCTCAAACAGAAGCTGACGCGCGCCGGGATCTCCTGCGATATCCGCATTGTGAGCTCCTCCCGGGACGCTTCGTATATCCGCACGCTCGGCGAGCTCTACAGCCCGCGCCCGCTCTCCTATGACGAATATTTACAGCAGCTTGAAGAGTGCGACATCCTGCTGGACTTTAACCAGAAGGGCCAGCGCGCGCTCACGATGCGCGTGATGGAGGCCATCTTCCTGTCCAAAAAGCTCATCACGAACAACGCCGCCATCCAAACCTTCGATTTTTACAGCGAAGACAACATCCTGCTTCTGCCGGACGACCCGGCCAGCCTCACATTGGACGCTCTGCGCGCCTTTCTCGAAAAGCCGTTTGTCCCGTATCCGCAGGATGTGATCGACTACTATGATTTTCATGCGTGGAAGGAGCGCTTTGTCCCGGGAGGGCGGCAGCCGCCCCACTGACACGCCGCCCTGCACGGCCGATGCCAGCGCGCCTTCCGACGCTATCCCGTCTGGCCGCCTTTTGCCTGCCGCCTGACGCTCCCCGCCCGCAGCAGCGTGAGAATGCTGCGCATACGCTCGCTTTTGCAGTACACGGCAAGGTTTAAAAGCAGCGGAAGGCCGCCGGAGAGGATGACGAGCAGCACAAAGCGCGGGACGCTCCCCGGTCGGTAAGCTTTCGCGCCAAGCAAGCCCACAAGCGCCGCCTCCGCCAGCCCGAGCGCCACGTACTCCGCCAGCTCCCTCACATATTCCCGCATGGAAATGTTCAGATATTTCCGGTAAAACACAAAAATCCGGCAGCCCATTTGCAGCGCATACGCCGCCAGCGTCCCGGCCAGCACGCCGAAAATCCCCCACACCCGCACGAGCCCGAGCGAGAGCGCCATGTTGCACAGCGCCGAGGCAACCGCAATGTTTTTCTCCTGCCCAAACAACCCCGTCACGCCCATCACCGTTGCGACCGGGAAGCTCAGAATGAGTATATAGAAATTGAACACGCACACGCCGACCACGTCCCGTCCCAGCACGTAGCCGCGCCCGAGCCAGAAATCCCCGACGAACGGGTTGGCCGCCGCATACACGCCGCAGCCCGCCGACGCCCCGAACAGGAAAAACAAAAACGTCATCAGCCGCAGCATTTCCTCGTCCTTCCCGTAATCCTTCTCCACAAACATCGCCCCGACGCTCGGCTGGATCGCGCTGGAGAGCGCAAGCGCGAGATTCGTCAGCGCGCTCGTAATCAGGCAGTAGTTGTTGTACAGCCCCGCGAACGCCACGCCGATGAAGCCGGAGACGATCACGTTGTCCGTAGAGACGAGGAGCTTGCTCGCAAGCCGCACGACAAAAATATTTTTGATGTTGGCGAATACGCTGTGCTTCAGCTCATTTTTTAACGGCTTTCCACGCAGCTTTCGCAGATACGGGTATTTTTTTTGCACATAGCCCGAGATCCAGAGGTTGCCCGCCGCCTCGAACGCGATGTTCACAAAAAGCGCAAACGCATAATTTCCCGTGAACTCCACGAGAAAAATGACCGCGGAATAGTTCAGTATGTTCACGAGCAGCGTGACGATGCTCACGATGTACTCCTGCTGGTCCGCGATCAGGATGGAGCGCCGAAACGACAGCAGGTACGAGAGCGTCGTGCGCGCCAGCCACAAAACATAGATGAGACGCACGTAGCCGAGCGAAAAGGGATTGTCCTTTAAAAACAGATGCACAAACGGCGCGACGAGAAGCCCGAGCCCCGTGATAACCGCGGCAAACACATTGTACGCCCGGCGGTACAGGTTCATAAGCCCGGCGATCGTCGCCTCGTCATGAGCCGCCAGCGCCTGATACAGATTGTAGACAACAGCCGTGGAAACGCCAAGCTCCGTGACCGAGAGAATCGCGATGATATTCGACACGACGCCGTTCAGCCCGACCAGCGCCTCGCCCAGCTTTAAATTTAAGACGCGCTGGCTCACAAAGCCGATGAGGATCAGTACGATCTGGCCAAGCAGCCCGAAAAAGCTGTTGCGCATGACATTTTTGATTCGCATAATCGTTACTCCGTGTTGGGTGGGGCGCATGTTGCGTCAGCAACAAATTTCCTTATGCGCCCCTGCGCATAAAAAGCGCTGCACAAGCCGCAGCGCTTTTTTTACACAACTATACCGTCAGATCAGATTCCGTACGGATCGTCGTCAGGCCCCTTACCGGCCGCCTCCCACTCGGGCTTCAGTGAGCCGATCACGCCATAATACCGGCTGAAATTCGGCTTTTGCAGTCCGCAGCCGTCCCGGTTGTCCGCAGGACAGCCGCTGCAGCCGAGAAGCTCCTTACAGCCAAGCTTCATGCCGCCCCATGCGCCCTGTCTCGTGCCCTGCCATACGCCGTTCATGTATCTGCTCTCGCACCGGATGCGCGCGGATGCCTGCATCCCGCCGCTCTCCTCCGACGCATTCTCCAGATCGTCCTCCGGATCGTCTGTATCCTTGTCAGGCTTTCCGTCGCTGTCCGCGTCTGCATTGTCCACATCCGCGTCCGTTCCGGCCCCGGTATCCGCATCCACGCCGTATTCTGCGTCTACATCCTCCGGAGTCTCGACCTCTCCCGGTGCCTCCGTGATATCGCCCTCAACGGACGCATCCCCCGGCGCCTCGCCCACCGAATCCTCGATGCCGCCCGCCGTAGCCTCCTCCAAAGCCACTTTCTCCGAATATCCGGGCGTATCCGTCACCGGCTCCATCGCCTCGCTCAGAGAAACCGTTTCCCCCGCGCCACTGATCATATAAACACCCTCTGCCAGCTCCCCGGCCGTCACTACGGTCGGACGCTCATAATTTTTCATAGTCACCCTCCCCTTTTTTCGATACCTTCCTTATCTGTACCCCATACAATTCCAGCCGTGCGCGCCGATATGCGCGCTCAATCATCGTTATTTTTACTATAGCATCTTTGCCATACCCCGTCAAGTTTTTCCCGCCAAACCGCTACAACAGCTCAGATATGCGAATGCTGAAATCCTCAAAAATATGAACGGGAATTTCCGCGTCAAAGCTGTACTGGGCGATGTCGTCCCCCTCCTCGTTGTCAAAATCGTCAAAGCTGTAGATGTTCACGGCCTCCGTCGCAGGGTTTACGATCCAGTATTCCCGCACGCCCGCAGCGCGGT
>CAMTZV010000024.1 GCA_947086625.1 uncultured bacterium
TGAAACAGCAAACTTCCATATACGGGCCTGCGCATAAAAAACGGGGCGGGAGATGTGTTCTCCTGCCCCGTGTCGTATTATTACTTTAACACGTCGTTTGTCTCGACGATCATAGCCTCCACATCCTTGGCGAGCTGCTGAAGGGCCTCCATGGACTGCTTGATCTTCATGCTGTTGTCGGACGTTGACTTCACGTCGTCGATCGCGCCGTCTGTCGCCACGATCAGGTTCTGAACAGTGACATCAAAGTTCTGAATGATCTGATTGACGTTCTCGATGGCCGCACGAACCTCCTCGTCGCTCTCCTTCGCATTGCCCACAGACGCCTTGGAGTTATCGGAAAGCTCCCGGATATTTGATGCAACGACCGCAAAGCCGCGCCCCGCTTCTCCGGCCCTTGCCGCCTCGATGGCCGCGTTGAGTGAGAGCAGGTTGATCTTTCCGGCGATTTTTTCGACATTCTGCGTCATGTCGTTGTATTTGGAAACGCTCTGGTTGATTGCCAGCATCGCGTCGGTAATCTGCTTGTTCATGTCGTTGAGCTCTTCCATGCGCGTGGAAACGTTAGACATCTCCTGGGAGCTCTTATCGCTTTCGGACTGGATCTGCTCCGCATCGCGCTTGACAGCCTCGATATTTTCAAAGAGATCCTGAAATACATTCATCAGATCGTTGTTCATCGAGAGAACCCGCTGATTGATTTCATGCACCCGCTCACGCTCATGCTTGATAGACTGCATCATGTACTCATGGCAGTTCTCCGGCGTGTTCAGGCCGCGCGCGATCGCGATTGCCATCTCGCGGCAGGAGTTGAAGCCGCAGGCATGACAGTTGAAGTTCTTTTCGCTCTCCGTGTGCTTGTCGAGGGTCTCGTATACTTCCTGAATCTCCCGCTCGGAGACAACCTTTTGCTTCACGTTGAAACGCTTGTATGTACGGATGTAATCGTCTAAATTCAGGGTGCGGTCAAATTCGGCAAACTGTTCGTCCACGCCCTTTTTGGTCGTATGCGCTTTGCGCACCTTTTTGGCGTGCTGCTCGACGTCGTGCATGATATTGTTCATGGCAAAACGCTGATAGTGGACGCCCGTAGCCGGGCCGCCGTTGCAGCCGTCCTCGCAGTTGAGCACATCGAAGAGATCCGGCTTTTCCGACTCACGCAGGGTGCTGTATGTCTCCATATCGTGGTAGAGCGACGCTGTCCCCTCGGAGGTGATGACGTTGAGCTCCGGCGCGTGTGCAAGGATGTTGCTCATCAGCCCGCCCGGCTTCGGGTAGATTGCGCCCTCCAGCCCCTGGCTCCCGTCAAACTCGAACTCGCTGTAAACCTTGATCTCGGGCAGCAGAACCTTGTTCTTTTCAAAGAACTGGCGCAGATGCTCCATCGTCACATTGTAATCCACAAGGCCTGTCTCCCGGAATTCTTCGATCTTTGCGACGCAGGGAGAGATCGCCGCGATCTTTCCCGTGTAGCCGAGCACCTTTTTCATGTAGACTGCCAGGCACAGCATCGGACTGTGGATCGGCGAAAGATTGTCGAAAAGCTCCGGCTTGTGCCGCTGCACGTAGTTGACAACCGCCGCGCAGGGCTGCGAGATCAGCTTTGCTCCCGGATGACGCTGCATATAGCGCAGATGCGCCCACGTACAGATATCCGCGCCGAAGCCTACGTCGTAGATCTTTTTGATTCCGTGGTTGGACAGCCATTGCAGCGCGTGACGCCAGTTTCCGTCAAATGCGATCTTGATGGAGGGCGCGGCGATCAATGCAATCTCCTGCCCCTTGTGAAGATCCTCGAGAAACCGCTCCGTATCGTCGACATAGGAACGCGCGTCATGCGAGCAGGCGCGGATACACGCACCGCATTTGATACACTTGTCGTCATCGATTCGGATTTTGAGCTGCCCGTTTTCGTCCATCTGGGCAATATTGGCATCCCCGACGGGACATGCGCGCACACAGGCATTGCATCCGATACATTTGTCGATATCAACATTGATTATACTCATATTCTTTTCCTTTGCGCTTTCTTCGGCTATCACCATAAAAAAATACAAAATTTCCGTCCGGTATAGCAGTTTTTTTGTATACATTAACATTATAAAGTCTCTTGCGGTACATGTCAATAAGCGGCGTGCCTTTGAAGGGATAAAAAGTAACCACTTTTTTTAATGAAATCTTAAAGATTTGTCCTATTGGAACTTCATAAAAATTCCGCTACAATAGGACTGTGATCGGTCATGGTTTTTATGGAAGCGGGTGTCTGTCTGCAGACGGACAAAAGGGAGGAAGTTTATGTACAACATTCTGGTCTGCGATGACGAGAAGGATATTGTGTCCGCGCTTCGCATCTATCTGGAGAGCGAGGGCTATGCGGTGTATGCGGCTTATGACGGGAGGGAGGCGCTCTCGCTTTTGGGGCGGGTGGAGATCCATCTGGTGCTGCTGGATCTGATGATGCCCGTGATGGACGGAATGACGGCGATAGTCGAGATCCGAAAGCGCAGCAATGTGCCCGTGATCCTTCTCACGGCAAAAAGCGAGGACATGGACAAGGTGCTGGGGCTCAACGTCGGCGCGGACGATTACGTCACAAAGCCGTTTCACCCGGTGGAGCTGATGGCGCGCGTGCGCTCGCAGCTGCGCCGCTACATGCAGCTAAAGGGCGCGCCCGCAAGGGAGGAGCGCCTTGCGATCGGCGGGATCGAGCTGGACGATGCGGCAAAGGCGGTGACGCTTGACGGAGAGCCGGTCTCGCTGACCAGAACGGAGTATGACATTTTAAAGCTGTTGATGGAGCAGCCGGGCCGTGTGTTTTCGCCGCGGGAAATCTACGAGGCGGTCTGGAAGGACGTATCCTTTGGCACGGAGAATACGGTGGCGGTGCACATCCGGCATTTGCGTGAGAAGATTGAATACAACCCGGGGGAGCCGAGGTATTTGAAGGTTGTCTGGGGCAGGGGCTATCGGATGGAGCTGTAGAAGGGAGGATTTTCATGAAAATAAAGAAGCTGACGGGGAGTCTGTGGGCGAAGCTTGCCGCGGTCTGTCTCATCGTCGTCTCTTTGACGGCGGCTGCGGCATCGGCGGGGGCGATCGTTGTGTGCGATATGCTGGATGTGTACGGCACGGGTATGGGAGAATGGCTGGAGCAGGGCCACGGGATGATTTCCCAGAATTACGGAATGGCGGAGCAGTTTGCGCATTATGCGTTTGCATACCGTTACCGGCTAGTGGCGTTTCTGGCCGTGTCCGGGGCTTTTGTGATCGCGGCATTTGTGTTTCTGCTGCGCGCGGCGGGGCACAGAAACGGTGTGGAGGGGTTATGCAGACGTCCGTGGGATGCGCTCCCGCTGGACGTGGGCTTTTGCATCGCGTTCGGAGGCACTGCACTGCTCGCGTGCATGATGGATTTAGTGATCGATGAGTGGAATCCGTTTTACAGTATGACGTTCTGGCTCATCGCCGTGTGCGCGTGGATAGCATCCATTCTGCTTCTGCTGGCATGGAGCATGAGCTTTGCCCTCTGGTGGAAGCTCGGGAGCTGGTGGAGGCACACCCTTGTCTTTGCGCTTGGCGTCTGTTATCTGAAATGGTGGAGGCGCTTCTGGCAGCTTTGCATCCGTGCGTGGAAGTGTCTGGCAGAGCTTGTCCACAATATACGCTTTCTCTGGAAGGCGTGCCTGTTCCTCGTGCTGCTGGCGTTTGTCGAGCTGTTTGCCGCATACTGCACAAACAGCGGTGACATGTTTGTCTTTCTCGGCTTTGAAAAATTGATGTTATATCCGCTCATTCTCTTTGCGCTTTTGCAGATGAGCCGGCTTCTGGACGGCGGAAAAAGGCTGGCGGCCGGCGATCTGGCGGGCAGGATCGACACGTCGCGGATGTACTGGGATTTTAAGCGGCACGGGGACAACCTGAACGCGATCGGGGAGGGCATGAACGCCGCCGTGAACGAGCGCATGAAGAGCGAGCGCTTCAAGACGGAGCTGATCACGAACGTTTCCCACGACATCAAGACGCCGCTGACGTCCATCGTCAACTACGTGGATCTGCTCGGGAAGGAGCGTCTGGACAATCCGAAGGCAGAGGAGTACGTCGAGGTGCTGAAGCGTCAGTCGGCGCGCTTAAAAAAGCTGATCGAGGATCTGATCGAGGCGTCGAAGGCCTCCACCGGTAACCTCGCCGTCCATATGGAGGTATGCGACGCGCAGGTGACGCTCGTGCAGACAATCGGGGAGTATGAAGAAAAGCTTGCGTGTGGGCAGATTGAGCTGCGCATCCGGGAGCCGGACGAAGCAATCCAGATCCGGGCGGACAGCCGGCATCTGTGGCGCGTATTTGACAACCTGATGAACAACATCTGTAAATATGCGCAGCCCCTGACGCGGGCGTATGTCAATCTGGAGCGGGAGGAGGAGCGGGCGCTCATTGTATTTCGCAATATTTCCCGCGAGCCGCTCAATATTACAAGCGAGGAGCTGATGGAGCGCTTTGTGCGGGGAGACGGCTCCCGCAGCACGGAGGGAAACGGTCTGGGCTTATCGATCGCGCGCAGCCTGACCGAGCTGATGGGCGGGACGCTCACGCTGGTCGTGGACGGGGATTTGTTTAAAGTCATTTTATCGTTTCCGGTGTGTTGACATTTGCCCGCAAATCTGGTAAGGTAAGCACAGGTATCAGGGAGTAGCTTGCACACGCATCCTTCGAGTGAGCGTGTGTGACATGATTCCGTCAGTACGGGAAGATGATTCCCCGGGGCATGTATACGGGTGAGCGTCCGCGGGTCGCATGTGGACGCTTTCGTAAAGCGAGACTTTTACTGCAAATTTTGTTTGCGGTAGAGGTCTCGCTTTTTATGTGCAGGAAAAAATTCCTGCCCGGTTGCACACCCTGTCTATTCCCGTTAAACAAAAAAAGGAGGAAAAAAGGATGTTGTTACAAATGTTGATTCTGGTTGTCGGGTTCGTGGCGCTCATCAGGGGAGCCGATTTATTTGTGGACGGGAGCGCGGCGCTGGCGAAAAATTTTAAGGTGCCGTCGCTTATCATCGGGCTGACGATCGTCGCGCTGGGAACGAGCGCGCCGGAGCTTGCGGTGAGCACGTCGGCGGCGCTGCAGGGCTCAAACGAAATCGCGCTGAGCAACGTGGTCGGCTCGAACATTTTCAACCTGCTGGCGGTGCTCGGGCTGTGCGCCGTCATTCATCCGGTGCCCGTGGAGGCGGGGATTTTAAAGCGGGATTTCCCGGTTTCCATTGCGGTCACGGCGCTTGTGCTCCTCGCATCAGGCGGTATGCGGCTGTTTTCGGGCGGCCTGTCTGAGATCGGGATGGAGGAGACGGCAGGGACGGTGGGAAGGCTGACCGGCGTGGCGCTTCTCGTCCTGTTTGTTGTCTATATTGCCGTGCTCATCGCGGACGCAAAAAAACACCCCCTACAGGAGGAGGCGTCGGAAAACAAGCCGGTTTTGACATGCGTGCTGCTCATCGTCTCCGGGCTTGCGCTGATCGTCATCGGCGGGCAGGCGGTCGTGTACAGCGCAAAGGAGATCGCGCGTGCGGCGGGTATGACCGAGACGCTGATCGGGCTGACGATCGTCGCAGTCGGAACGTCTCTCCCGGAGCTTGTGACGTCGTTTGTCGCGGCGCGAAAGGGAGAGACGGGACTGGCGGTCGGCAATGTCGTCGGCTCGAATATCTTTAATCTGATGTTCATTCTTGGGATCTCCGCGTCGATTCGCCCGATCGCGGTGAACGCCGCGTCGGTTTACGATCTGCTGCTCTTAATCGCCGTCAGCCTTGTGGCGTTTGCGTTTTCCCTGAGCGGAAAGCAGATCAGACGTCCGGAGGGGCTTGTGATGCTCGCCCTCTACGCGGCGGACGTCGTGTTTGCGGTTGTGAGATAGGTCATCCCGCGCAGAGCACATACCGGTCGATGCGCTCAAGGGCCTTTTCCAACAGTGCGCGGGGCAGTGCCAGATTCATGCGGATGCAGTCCGGATCGTGGTAGATGCGGCCGTCCTGCCATGTGACGCCCACGCGGCAGCCTTTTGCGGCGAGCTCGGAGACTGTCATCCCATGGTCTGCGCACCACGCGCTGAAATCGACAAAGAGCATGTAGGTTGCCTGTGGCTTTGTGCATCGGACGCCCGGATATCTGCTCAGGCGGCTGATCGCAAGCTCCATGTTGCCGGAAATGACCTGCATCAGCTCGTTCACCCACTGCGCGCCCTCGGGGGTGTATGCGCCGAGAAAGGCGGGCAGGGAGAGCACGTGCATCTCGTTGTAGTAGTTCAGCTTGCCCTGCCGTTCCATCAGATGCTTCAGCCGCTCATTGTAAATGATATGATAGCTCGCCAGCATCCCGCTCAGATTGAACGTCTTCCCGAGCGCGTAGAGCGCAATGACCCGCCCTCGGGCATCGGCGCTCACGGATTGCAGGGGCAGATGCCGGTATCCCGGCGCGATCAGATCCGACCAGATCTCGTCGCTGATGACGTAGACGTCGTGCTTCTGACAGAGCGCCATCATCCGCGCAAGCTCCTCCGCATCCCAGACGCGCCCGCACGGGTTGTGCGGATTGCAGAACACGAGCGCATGGATGTTCTTTGCGACAATCCGCCGCTCCATATCCTCAAAGTCCATGCGCATGATCCCGCAGTCGTCGCGCACGAGCGGGCTGCGCTCGAGTCGAAAGCCCGCGTTGCACAGGCCGTTTTCAAATCCGTTGTAGTGCGGGGAGTGGATCAGAAGCGTTTCCCCCGGCGTACAGAGCACCTGGGCTGCCGTTATCACTCCGGCGACCACGCCGTTTTCGTAGCCGATCGCCTGCTTTGTGAGGCCCTTTACCTGATGGCGCGTCGTCTGCCAGTAGACGACCCTTTCATAAAATTCCTGCGGGGTGATAAAATAGCCGAAAAGCGGGTGCTCCACGCGCTTTTTCAGCGCTTTTGTGATGGACGGGCAGGTGGCAAAGCTCATGTCCGCCACCCAGAGCGGAATGACGTCAAAGCCCTCGTCGGGGGATTCCGGGAATACCCCCGGAATACGCCCCGGCCCGTCGATTGCAAATGCGTGCTGTCCCGTCCGGTCGATTACTGTCGTAAAATCATACATTTTTCGATTCCTCTGATTCCATGCTGTCATATTTTTTTGCCAGCTCGTCAGCCTTGCTCTCGTTTACGAGATCTTGCATCGGCGTGTTTAAAATGCGTTCGGTCTCCGCGGCCTTTTCCTTCTCGCGCCGCACCTTTGCCCTCCACCACGCAAAGAGGAGGAGCAGGACAAGGATGATTCCGCCGACGATAAGGGCGGTCTTTGTGACATCAAAGCCAGTCGTGGATACCTGCGTGATCGTTTCGGCGGTTTTGTCGAACACCGTGACAAACAGATCGTCCGTGCTCATGTCGTCGTACCAGTAGCGGTCGATGTAGCTCCAGAAAATGTCGATTGCCTCGGAGTCCATGACGGAGCTTACCATCGTGCCGTTGACGTAGCACATGTAGCCGACCTCGCCGTCCGTGTCCTGCTCCGCAAAATAGACGTAGAGGAAGGTGCTCTCGTTTTTGATGTTTGCCTCGTAGTAATCCCTTGCCCAGCTCTCCTTCTGTGCGTCCGTGGTGAGGGCAGGGTCGTAGGCGTGCAGGACGATAAAGGGCTGTACGCCCGTTTTGCTGTAAAAGCTCTGGAGTTTCCGCTCGGTGCGCGATTCGTTGTCGAACCAGCCGAGCTCATCCACGATACAGTCGTTCTGGAACGGCGCGCTATCTTCAAGCGCCTCGCGGTTGATCGTGCTGTTTACCGTGTGCGTGGAGCCGCCGGAAAACGCGAACATGCCGAACATGATCGCGATAAATGCGATCAGGACGACAAGGGTCGTGATAAGTCCCGGCATGGAGCCGCCCGAGCGGTAACGTCCGCCGCGGCTTACATAGACTCTCGTGCGCCGCGGAGGGGCGCCGTAGCGCGGGGGCGGCGGAGCGCCATAGCCGCCATGATGCGGCGGGGGCGGTGTGCCGCGGTAAGGGCTGCCAAAGCCGCTGCCGCGGGAAGTGCCAAAGCCCCCGGAACGGGAGCCGCCAAAGCTGCTGCCCGCGCGGGAGCTTTGGCCCACGCGGTGGCCGCCGCTGGAACGGCTGACGGAATGTCCGCCGCCCGAGCGGTGTGAACTGCCGGAAGATGACCTTCCGCTGCCTGCTCTTCCCATAATTTTGCCCTACTTTCCAAGCTGTGCTTTCATTGCCGCAAGCTCTGCGTCCACGCTGGAGGACACGGAGCCGGAGTCGTACTTTTTGGCGAGCGCCTCTGCGCTGTCAGCAGGCGCGGCGTTTAACTCTGCCATGGCGTTTGCGGAGTCGAGCATACGGTCGGCCTTTGCCTCCATGCGCTCGAACGCGGCGATCGTGCCGTCCACGTTCGTTTTGGATGTGACCTCGTTTACCTTCGCCTGTGTCTTTGCAACCGCGACCTTCGCCTTGATCATCTCGCGCTTGCCCTCTAAAATGTTGATATCGGAGACGAGCTTGTCGTGCATCTGGCGCATCTTGTTCGCGTTTTCTGCCGCGACGTCGTACGTCTGCTTCGCGCTCTCGAGACGGCTCTCGGCCTGCTGCTTTTTCGCGATAAATTCTCTTGCGTCGTCGTCGTTTCCGGCGTCGATCGCCTTCTTTGCGTAGCCGGTCCACTTGTCGATCTCCGCGACAACGGCGTCATAGTTACGCTTGCAGCGCTGCTCCTCCGCCATGACGCCCGCGGTCTCCTTTTTGACCTCGGCGAGGCTCTCGTTTAGCTCGCGCAGTGTCTGGTCGACCATTTTCGCGGGGTTCTCGCACTTGTCGAGGAGGTCGTTGATGTTTGCTTTCATGATGGTTGTGAATCTGCTGATGATGCCCATAAGTGTAGTTTTCCTTTCTGAAATAATTAATTCGCGTCGCTCGCGTAGTTCGGTGCTTCCTTTGTGATATGGATGTCGTGCG
>CAMTZV010000025.1 GCA_947086625.1 uncultured bacterium
TTACGAGATCGTGCGCACGCAGCACCAGATGGGCGCAACGGTTCAGTACGGCTGTAAAAATCTGCTCACGAGTGCGCAGGACGAGAAAAATTATGTGCTGAACCTCGCCTTTTCGGCGGTAAAGGAGACGGGCGGTGATGTCGGAGCCTATGAGGCGCAGATGGCCAGGCTTGAGGAGGAGATCGGGTATCCCGCACTGATGGACGCCGTGGACGTAAAGGAGGTAGAGCGAAAGATCATGGGCTGTATCCGTGAGATGGATGCGGCGGTGATTTTAAACCTCGTGCACCGCAAGCGCGACGACTGGGAGAAGCAGGCGCGCCACGCCTTAAACCGGACGTTTTTAAACGGCCTGATGGGCGTGTGGCTTGGCGTGGAGGACGACTACCTGCGGGAGCTGGTGCGCATGGGCTACACGGGCGATACGTCGGAGGGGGATGAGCGGGCGAAGCTGATCACCTCGATCAGTGACGGGTACGATACGCGGGCGGCGTTTCCGGTGGCGGAAAAATCGGCCGTTCCGCTGCTGTTTTTAGAGCAGATCCACTATGAGGGCCTAAACGCGCCGGACGGCAGCCGCCTGATGCTGCGCCGGGTGCTGGCGGAGCACATTATACAGACGATGATCGGGCGCAATGTCATGCTCAAAAACGGCTCCGTGGCAAAGGTGCTCTTTTCGCTGCACAACGATATCGGCCGTCCGATCATAGGGGTGGGGCAGGTGGCAAAGCAGCTGGAGCATCCGTGGGATATCATGGGAATCGTAATAGAGGAGGCAGTATGATTTTAAAAGAGCTATTGAAGCGTATGGAATATACGTGCGTGCAGGGCAGCGACGAAATTGAGGCAGCGCACCTCGTCTTCGATTCGCGAAAGGTCGGCGCGGGCGACGTGTTTGTGTGCATAAAAGGCGCGAAGGTCGACGGGCACGGCTTCGTCGATCAGGTATGTGCGGCCGGCGCGGCGGCGCTCATCGTGCAGGAGGAGGTATGCGCGCCGGATGGCGTGACCCTGATCCGGGTGGCGGACACGCGTTATGCACTTGCAGAATTGTCGGCGGCATACTTCGGGCATCCGGCTGAAAAGTTAAAGACGATCGGCATCACCGGGACAAAGGGCAAGACGACGACGACCTACATGATAAAGTCCATCCTTGAGCATGCGGGCTATCGCGTCGGCCTGATCGGCACGATCGAGACGATCATCGGGGACATTCACGAGCCTGCGGTCAACACGACGCCGGAGTCGTATCAGATACAGGAGAGCTTTCGGCGCATGGCGGATGCCGGAATGGATGCGGTCGTCATGGAGGTGTCTTCACAGGGGCTTATGATGCACCGGGTGGCGGGCTTTACGTTTGATATCGGCATCTTTACGAACCTCGAGCCGGATCACATCGGGCCGAACGAGCACGCCTCCTTCGAGGAATACCTCGCGTGCAAGGCGAAGCTGTTTCGCCAGTGCAGGCTTGGGATCGTAAACGCGGACGATGCGCACACACAGGAGCTTCTTAAGGGGCACACGTGTGCGCTTGAGACGTACGGATTTCGCGCGGAGGCGGATCTGCGCGCGCAGGATGTACAGCTCATAGCGGGTGCGGGCTTCCTCGGCGTGCGCTATGCGGTGCGCGGGCTCATGGAGGACGAGGTCGAGATCCACGTGCCGGGGCGCTTTTCCGTGTACAATTCGCTGACCGCGATCGCCGTCTGCCACCATTTCGGCGTAGACGTTTCGGATATGAAGGCGGCACTGAAGGAGGCAAAGGTGAAGGGGCGCATCGAGCTCGTAAAGGTGTCCGACGATTTCACGCTTATGATCGATTACGCCCACAATGCGATGAGCTTAAAGAGCCTTCTTCTGACGTTGAAGGAGTATGAGCCGGGGCGGCTCGTCTGCCTGTTCGGCTGCGGCGGCAACCGCGCGAGAGCGCGGCGCTTTGAGATGGGGGAGGTGAGCGGCACGCTTGCGGATCTGACGATCATCACCTCCGACAACCCGCGGGACGAAGAACCGCAGGCGATCATCGACGACATCAAAACCGGAATCGCGAAGACGGACGGCGCATATGTGGAGATCGCGGACCGAAAGGAGGCGATCCGTTATGCGATCGCAAACGCAAAGCCCGGCGACGTGATCGTGCTGGCGGGCAAGGGCCACGAGGACTATCAGGAGATCAGGGGCAAAAAGCACCATATGGATGAGCGCGAGCTGATCGCGGAGGTGGCGGAGGAGTTAAGGGCGACACATGTACGCTGATATCATCATTGATATATCTCACGAAAAACTGGACAGGGTGTTTCAGTACCGGGTACCGGAGGAGCTTTCGGGCTCTCTGACGGCGGGAATGCAGGTGCAGGTGCCGTTTGGGAACGCAAACGTGCCGCGCACCGGCTATGTGGTCGATCTCACGGACGAGACGGATTACGATCCGGCAAAGATCAAGGAGCTTTCGGGCATCGTGGATTCGTCCGTGGCGATCGAGTCGCAGCTCATCGCGCTGGCGGCGTGGATGCGCCGCAATTACGGCGGGACGATGAATCAGGCGTTAAAGACGGTGCTTCCGGTAAAAAAGAAGCGGCGCGTGAAACAGAAGCGGACGGTGGAGCTTGCTGTCAGTGCCGTGGAGGCGAAAAATCTGCTGGAGGAGTACAAAAGGCTGCATCACACGGCGCGGGCGCGCCTTCTCCTGGCACTGCTTTTGCACGGCTCGGCGGATGATGCGCTCGTGCGGGAAAAGCTGAACATCACAGCGAGCGTGCTGCGGGCCATGGAGGAGCAGGGCGTGATCCGCATCCGGGCACAGGAGTGCTACCGCAATCCGGTCGGGCCGCTGGCAAAAGAAGGCTACGATATCGTGTTAAACGAAGAGCAGCAGGCGATCGTGGATGCGATCGATCAGGATTTTCAGGCGGGGGCTTATCAGACCTATCTTCTGCAGGGCGTGACCGGCAGCGGGAAGACCGAGGTTTACATGGAGCTGATCGCGCGGGCGGCGCGGGCGGGCCGGGCATCCATCGTGCTCATCCCGGAGATCGCCCTCACGTTCCAGACGGTCATGCGCTTTTACAGCCGCTTCGGCGAGCGCGTGAGCATCCTGCACTCGCGGCTTTCGCAGGGGGAGCGCTACGATCAGTTTCTGCGGGCAAAAAACGGGGAGCTGGACGTGATGATCGGGCCGCGCTCGGCGCTGTTTACGCCCTTTGAGCGGCTCGGCTACATTATCATCGACGAGGAGCACGAGGGCAGCTACAAGTCCGAGACGGTGCCGCGCTACCACGCCAGAGAGACCGCGATGGAGCGCGCGCGGATGGCGGGCGCGAGCGTCGTTTTGGGCTCTGCGACGCCCTCGCTCGAGAGCAGCTACCGCGCCGCGAGAGGAACGGTGCGGCGTTTTTATCTGACAAAGCGTGCGCGCTCGGGCCGGCTTGCGCAGTGCTACGTGGAGGATCTGCGCGCGGAGCTGCGGTGCGGGAATCGCTCGATTCTAAGCCGCAGGCTGCAGGGGCTGATGGAGGAGCGGCTTTCGCGCGGGGAGCAGATCATGCTCTTTTTAAACCGCCGGGGGATGGCGGGCTTTGTCTCGTGCAGGGAGTGCGGGGAGGTGCTCAAATGCCCGCACTGCGACGTGTCGCTCTCCCTGCATGGGGACGGGACGCTCAAGTGCCATTACTGCGGCTACGAGACGCCGCAGGCAAAGGTGTGCCCTGCGTGCGGCTCGAAGTACATCGGCGGCTTCCGCGCGGGGACGCAGAAGATCGAGGAGCTTGTGAAAAAGCGGTTTCCGCAGGCGCGGGTGCTTCGGATGGATTACGACACGACGCGCACAAAGAACGGCTATGAACAGATTCTGTCCGCGTTTGCAAACGGGCAGGCGGATATTTTGGTCGGCACGCAGATGATCGTCAAGGGGCATGATTTTGCGCGGGTGACGCTGGTTGGCATCCTGGCGGCGGATCTCTCGCTTGGCGTGAGCGATTACCGGGCGGCGGAGCGGACGTTCCAGCTGCTCACACAGGCAGCGGGGCGCGCCGGGCGGGGAGAGGCCCCCGGCGAGGTCGTCATCCAGACGTACCAGCCGGACCATTATGCCATACAGGCCGCAAAAGAGCAGGATTATGAGGGATTTTATGAACAGGAGCTTGCGTATCGCAGGCTGATGTGTTATCCTCCCGTATGGAACCTGTTGCTGATCGCGGTGTCGTCGCCGCAGGAGGCGCAGGCTGATGCGTGTAGCGAGGCGCTCGGCACGCGCCTTAAGGAGCGGCATCCGGGGCTTTCGGTTATCGGGCCGGCGGAGGCGGCGATCGCGCGGGTCAACGACATTTACCGGCGGGCGCTCTACGTCAAGTGTCCCGATTACGGGCCGCTGGTGCGCGCCAGAGAAGATCTTGAATGTCTGCTGAAGGAGCAGGCGTGGCAGAGGATAAACGTACAATTTGATTTTAACCCGATGAACGGGTTTTGACAGCAGGAGGTAGATTCAGAAATGGCATTACGTCAAATCCGCATCCACGGGGATGCAATACTTGGAAAAAAGTGCAGGGAGATCCGGGAGATGACGCCCCGCATCAAGGAGCTGATCGGCGACATGCTCGATACGATGTACGAGGCGGGCGGCGTAGGGCTTGCGGGGCCGCAGGTCGGCGTGCTCAAGCGCGTCTGCGTCATCGACATCGGGGACGGGCCGATCGTGATGGTAAATCCGTCCCTCGTCTCCTCGGACGGGGAGCAGACCGGGGATGAGGGATGCTTAAGCCTGCCGGGGAAGGCGGGGCAGGTGACGCGCCCGAACCATGTGATCGTGCACGCGATGGACGAGAACATGCAGGAGCAGACGCTCGAGGGGACGGAGCTTTTAGCGCGGGCGATGTGCCACGAGATCGAGCATCTGGACGGACACATGTACACCGAAAAGCTGGAAGGGCCGCTCCACGACGTGAGGGAAGAGGACGAATAGCACCCGGAAAAAAGAGGTGGATTTATGCGGATTATTTTTATGGGGACGCCCGATTTCGCGGTGGGGACGCTGGAGGCGCTCATCGCGGCGGGGCACGAGATCGCGCTTGCGGTGACGCAGCCGGACAAACCGCAGGGGAGAAAGCAGACGCTTGTCGCGCCGCCCGTGAAGACGGCGGCGCTTTCGCACGGCATCCCGGTCTTTCAGCCGAAGCGCGTGCGGGAGCCGTCGGCACTCGCGGAACTGAAAAAATATGAGCCGGAGTTAATCGTTGTGGCTGCCTTCGGGCAGATTTTGCCAAAGGAGCTTTTGGAGCTGCCGCCCTTTGGCTGCATCAACGTGCACGCGTCCCTGCTTCCGAAATACCGCGGGGCGGCGCCGATCCAGTGGGCGATTTTAAACGGAGACGCCGTGACGGGCGTCACGATCATGCGCATGGACGAGGGGCTTGACACCGGGGATATGATCGCAAAGAAAGAGGTCGTGATCGATCCGGACGAGACCGGCGGGACGCTCTTTGACAAGCTCGCACAGGCGGGCGCGGCGCTCTGCGTGCAGACGATCCCGGCGATCGCGGACGGGGCGGCCCGTTATACGCCGCAGGACGAGGCGGCTGCCACAAAGGTCGGGCAGATCTCCAAAAAGGACGGTCTCATCGATTTTACGCGCTCCGCGCGGCAGATTGCGTGTCAGGTGCGGGGTTTAAATCCGTGGCCGAGTGCGTATACTTATCTCGACGGGAAGACGCTCAAGCTCTGGAGGGCGGACGTGCGCGCGGGCGGCGAAGGAGCGCCCGGCACGGTCGCTTTTCTGGAAAAGGACTGCTTCGGCGTGCAGACGGGCGACGGGATACTCGTGTGCCGGGAGGTGCAGCTCGAGGGGAAAAAGCGCATGGACGCGGGTGCGTTTCTGCGCGGGAACCCGCTGAAGACGGGCGCGCGGCTCGGGTGATGCGGGCAGCGCACGGGGCGCGCGGCGAGTAGGGAGAAAATCTTCCCTACTCGATTAAGAGATTTAAGAAAGGAAATGATTATGCCTTACGGATTTGGATTTTATTGGGACCCGACGTATTTTCTTGTCGTGATCGGAGCGGTGATCTGCATGATCGCCTCCGCGCGCGTAAAGTCGACCTACGCAAGGTACGCCCGCTTTGAGAGTATGAGCGGCATGACCGGCGCGCAGGCGGCGGCGCAGATTCTGCGCGAGGCGGGGATCTATGATGTGGAGATCCGGCATGTGCGGGGCCATCTGAGCGACCATTACGACCCGAGAAACAAGACGTTAAACCTCTCGGACGACGTGTACGCGTCCCGCTCGGTGGCAGCGATCGGCGTGGCGGCGCACGAGTGCGGGCACGCGATCCAGCACGATGTGGGGTATGTGCCGTTACACCTGCGAAGCGCCATCGTCCCGGTGGCAAACATCGGCTCGACGCTGGCCTGGCCGCTCATTCTGATCGGGCTTCTGTTTTCGAGCCGGACGGGAGGATTTTTGATCCAGCTTGGGATCATGGCGTTTTCACTGGCGGTGCTCTTCCAGCTTGTGACGCTTCCGGTGGAGTTTAACGCTTCCGGGCGGGCGCTCGTGATGCTCGAGGACATGCGCATCTTAAACGAGAACGAGCTTCCGAAAACGCGAAAGGTGCTGCGGGCGGCGGCGCTGACTTATGTGGCGAGCGCGGCGGCCGCGATTTTGCAGCTCCTTCGCCTCGTCATCCTCTTCGGAGGGCGCGACCGTGACTGACGGCGGAAAAGGGGCGCGGGCGGGCAGGCCGGGCGGCGGGAATGCCAAAGCGGGGCGCGCGAAAAACGGCGGCGGGAATGCCAAAGCGGGGCATGCGAAAAGCGGAGGCGTGAACGAGCGGGAGCTGGCGCTTGAAATTTTGCTGCTCGTGACGCGCGACGGCGTGCACAGCCATCTGGCGCTCTCGGATGTGCTCGGGAAATACCAGTATCTGGAAAAAAAGAGCCGCGCGTTCATCAGTTGTCTTGTGCAGGGGACGCTTGAGCGGATGCTGGAGATGGATTATGTCATCGACCGGTTTTCGAAAACGCCGGTGAAAAAGATGAAACCGGTTATCCGCTGTATTTTGCGAAGCGGCGTCTATCAGATTTTGTACATGGACGGCGTGCGGGATGCCGCGGCGTGCGATGAGGCGGTGCGCCTTGCGGTAAAAAAAGGCTTTTCGGGTTTAAAGGGCTTTGTGAACGGCGTGCTGCGCGCGGTCTGCCGGGCGAAGGACGCGGGCTTTCTTTCGTATCCCGACGAGGAGACGTCGCCGGAGGAGTATCTGTCGGTTTGCTGTTCGATCCCGCCGTGGCTTGTGCAGCGGTGGGTGGCGGATTACGGTTATGCAGATGCAAAACAAATCTGCCTCATGTCCCTGCAAAAAAAGCCGACGGCGGTGCGTGTCAGCACGGCGCGGATCTCCGTGGAGGAGCTGAAACGGGAGCTGTTGGCAGATGGGATATCCGTGCGGGAGGGCGGCGCAGACGGTGCGCTGCTGATCGACGGGTATGATTTCCTCGGAAAAATCCCCGCGTTTGTGCGGGGCGATTTCTATGTGCAGGATATCAGCTCGATGCAGGCCGTGCAGGCGGCGGGCATAAAGCCGGGCTGGAACATCATCGACGTCTGCGCCGCGCCCGGCGGCAAGGCGGTCTATGCGGCGCAGCTTGCGGGGGAGCGAGGGCGTGTGCTGGCGCGCGATCTGACGGCGTACAAGACGGCGCTCATAGAGGAAAACAGGGAGCGCTGCCATGCGGACAATCTCTCCGTGGAGGTGTGGGACGCCACTGTTCCCGATGACGGCATCGCAAAAAGTGCCGATCTTGTCATCGCGGACCTGCCCTGCTCGGGGCTTGGCGTGCTGCGGGGAAAGCCGGACATCAAGTACAACATGTCGCCGGAGCAGATGCGGGAGCTGGCCGCTTTGCAGCGGGACATCTTATCCGTCGTGCAGGCGTATGTGAAGCCGGGCGGAAGGCTTCTCTACAGCACGTGCACGATAAGCCGCATGGAGAACGAGGACAATGCGGCGTGGTTTTTGCGGGCGTTTCCGGGGTTTTCACTCGTGTGTGAAGAGCAGCTTTTTCCCGATGAGACGCGGGACGGGTTTTATTTTGCGGTGTTTGAGGAAAGAGGACATGGAACAACGTTTTGATCTGAAGTCAGCCTCCATGGATGAGCTGACGCAGTTTTTGTCTGCGCTCGGCGAGCGGCCCTTCCGCGCGCGGCAGCTCTATGAGTGGATGCATGAAAAGCAGGCCGCATCCGTCGATGCCATGACAAATATCCCGAAGGGGCTGCGCGCAAAGCTGCAGGAGCGCGCTGTCTTTACGGTGCTCACACAGGCGGACGTGCAGGTATCGGGGCAGGACGGCACGCGCAAATACCTGTTTGAGCTGGCGGACGGCAACGTGATTGAGAGCGTGTTCATGCGCTATCGGCACGGCAACAGTGTGTGCATTTCCTCGCAGGCGGGGTGCCGCATGGGCTGCCGCTTCTGCGCCTCGACGCTGGAGGGGCTTGCACGGGATTTAACGCCCGCGGAGATGCTCGAGCAGATTTACCGCATCGGCGCCGATGTGGGGGAGCGCATCTCAAACGTGGTTGTCATGGGAAGCGGGGAGCCGCTCGACAACTATGAAAACCTGCTGCGGTTTTTGCGGCTTTTGACGGATGAGCACGGGCTTCATATGAGCCAGCGAAACGTCACGGTCTCGACGTGCGGCCTCGTGCCCCGCATGTACGAGCTGGCGGATGAGGGGTTGCAGATCACGCTGGCGCTCTCACTGCACGCCGCGACGCAGGAAAAGCGATTAGAGCTCATGCCGGTCGCGGCAAAGTATGGGCTGGACGAGGTGATCGGCGCATGCGACTACTATTTTAAGCAGACCGGGCGGCGCGTGACGTTCGAGTACGCGCTCGTGGGCGGCGTCAACGACACGGATACGGACGCGGCACAGCTTGCGCGCCTTTTGAGGGGGAGAAACTGTCATGTCAATCTG
>CAMTZV010000026.1 GCA_947086625.1 uncultured bacterium
CAGTTCGGTTGCAAAGATCGAGAGCGGCAGTCAGATGCCCTCAGGCCGTATCGCGGAAGCGCTGCTTCGCAGGCTGAGGGACTCGGGCTGCTTTTTTACGGGATTTGGAGGGACGGACGAGCTGCTTTCGCTTCGCGACTGGGAGCACGTGCTCGTCTACGCGAAGAGCGGCCGGGCAAGGCCGTCATTGTTTGAGGAGCAGTTCTGCGCGTATGTGCTCGTGCTTGAGCGCGTGAAAAGCGGGACGGATCACGCCGTGCTCCTGCTCGATCTGATGAAGATACTGGTCATGTCAATGCCGCTGGCGGAGCTTTGCGGCGAGGGGGCGAAGCGCCTGACCTATACCTATCTCGAACTGTTCATCTTAAACAGCATCGCGGTGCAGTTTTACTATATGCACAGCTTTGAATCGGCGGGCCGCATTCTGGATCGGCTTTACAGCTACCTGCAGGAGCAATATGTGGACGGCGAGATGGGGGCGCAGCTTTTTCCGGTCGTATGCAACAACCTCGCGGCAATCCGGCAGAGCGAGGGACTGTTCGGCCCGGCGCGCCGCCTCTGCGACAAGGGTATCCGCCGCTGCTTAAACGCCGGACGGCTGCTGCCCCTGCCAAATCTCTACGGCAATCTGAGCAATACGCTTGTATCGCTGCATGAGACGGCCAAGGCACAGCAGGCGTATTCGCGGATGCATGTGCTGCACGAGATCTTAAAGGAGCGGAAGAACGCGGACGCTCCACCGGAAACGGAGCTGCTGGGCGGGAGTTACCTGATGTCATTCGTGTGGTGAGACACTGCACGGTCTTTGATCGGGTAACTGTGCGAACCTGTGGTGAGTCCTGCCCGTGCGTCCTGCGTGACTTTCCGCTCTCGTCGGAGAAAGCGCGCATCGCGCATTGCCCCTTGCCATCGCCGCAAAAATGGGGTAGGATAGAGTGCGGAAGGAATGTCACGTGCAACGATCTGGCGTGCGACATATAATAAAGCAAAAGATTGGATTTCAGGGAGAAACAGTATGGATATTGTAGTTTTAGCAGGGGGGCTGAGCCCGGAGCGTGACGTCTCACTTGTGTCGGGTTCACAGATATGCGCTGCACTGCGGGCAAACGGGCACCGGGTCATTCTGATGGACGTATACCTCGGGTGTGAGGGAAACGGTGTGGCGGACTGGTTTGAGAGAAGCGAAGAGGTCAGTATTACCGTGGAGGGGATTGCCGAGACGGCGCCGGATCTGGCAGCGGTAAAGGCATCGCGGGCGGATCAGTCCGACTGCTTTTTTGGGCCGAACGTCATAGAGCTTTGCCGGGCGGCGGATATCGTGTTTCTGGCACTGCACGGCGAAAACGGTGAAAACGGCAAGCTACAGGCGGTATTTGACCTGTACGGCATTCGTTATACCGGCTCGGGCTATCTCTCGAGTGCGATCGCGATGAACAAGGATCTGGCGAAAAAGATCCTGGCGGCAGGCGGTGTCCCGGTGCCGCGCGGCTTTTCCATTAAAAAGGGAGAGGACGCGCCCGGACAGCCGGATTTTCCGTGTGTGGTAAAGCCGTGCTGCGGCGGTTCGAGCATTGGCGTGTCCATCGCGCGCGACAGGGGGGCCTATGAGGAGGCCCTGCGGGAGGCGTTTCGCTGGGAGGACGAGGTCGTAGTGGAGCAGTACATCGAAGGCCGGGAGTTTTCGGTGGCGGTACTCGCGGGCAAGGCGCTCCCGGTGATCGAGATGGCGCCGATCAGCGGCTTTTACGACTATAAAAACAAGTATCAGGCGGGAAGCACGGTGGAAACGTGTCCTGCACAGCTGACCGACGGGCAGACGAAAAAGCTTCAGGCCTATGCCGAGCTGGCGGCGCAGGTTATTGGGCTGGACACCTATTCACGCATGGATTTTCTCATGGACGAGGACGGGCGGTTTTTCTGCCTGGAAGCGAACACGCTGCCCGGTATGACCCCCACGAGCCTGATCCCGCAGGAGGCGGCGGCGGCCGGCATCAGCTACGGCGCGCTGTGTGAGCAGATTATCGAGATTTCTTTGAAGAAGACGGAGAATGTGTCATGAAGGGACTGACATTGGAGCGGATGGCGGCGGCCTGCGGCGCGAAGCTCACGGGCGCTTTGGAGGGCGATGCAAGGGAGGTTTCGGGCATCGTGACCGACAGCCGAAAAGTGGAGCCGGGATTTTTGTTTGTCGCGCTGTCCGGGGAGCGGGTGGACGGGCACGATTTTATCGATGAGGTATTTGAAAAGGGCGCAATGGCGGTCGTCTCGGAGCGGGAAATCGAAGCGCCGGGGCCGTGCCTGGTCGTAAAATCCTCGCGGGAAGCGCTGCGCAGGCTTGCGGCGCTCTATCTCAGAGAACTTTCCATCCCGGTCGTAGGTATTACGGGGAGCGTCGGAAAGACGAGCACAAAGGAGATGGTCGCATCTGTCCTGTCACAGAAATACCGCGTACACAAGACGGAGGAAAACCACAACAACGAGATCGGCCTGCCGCTGACCGTATTCGGGCTTCGCGACGAGCATGAGCTGGCAGTGCTTGAGATGGGTATCTCGGATTTTGGGGAGATGAGCCGTCTGGCAGAGATCGCGCGGCCGGACGTTGCGGTGATCACGAATATCGGCATGTGCCACCTGAAGGATCTTGGCGACCGCGACGGCGTGCTCAAGGCAAAGACCGAGGTGTTTGACTATTTGAAGGAGGGCGCGACGGTCGTCTTAAACGGAGACGACGACAAGCTGTGTACGGTGAGGCAGGTGCAGGGCAAAAGCCCCTGCTTTTACGGGATGGGTGAGGCGCTTCCTCCGGGCGCTGTCTACGGAAAAAAGCTGGTCTTTGCGGACGGGATTGAAAACCGCGGGCTAAACGGCATTGATTTCAACCTGCATCTGCCTGCGGCATTGCACCGCGTGCATGTGGTCGTACCCGGCGAGCACAACGTGTACAACGCGATGGCGGCCGCGGCGGTGGGTCTTGCACTGGGGCTTTCCGAGGAGGAAATCTGTGCGGGGATCGAGGCGGCGCGCACGATTGACGGGCGCACAAACCTCATTCCGGTTCGCGGCTGTCTGGTCATTGACGACTGCTATAATGCAAACCCGATGTCGATGAAAGCGGCGCTGGACGTGCTCGCACAGGCGAAAGGGCGCACGGTGGCCGTGCTGGGCGATATGGGTGATCTGGGCGAACAGGAGCTGCAGCTGCACTATGAGGTGGGGGCTTATGCCGCAGAAAAACAGATCGACGTTTTATTTGCCGCTGGCAGCCGTGCAAAGGAGCTGGTGCGCGGCGTGACTGACGCCGGGGATGGGACGAAGGTATATTATTTTGAGACGAGGGATGAGCTGACGGCGGCGCTGTTGCCGTTTGTGCGAAAGGGCGACACGATACTCGTAAAAGCGTCGCACTTTATGGAATACCCGAAGATCGTGAAAGCGCTGACAGAGCAGGCGCTTGTCTGACATTTACGGCATTTCATCCTGCTCTTTTCTGCGTATGGACGCTGACTCGCCCCTACCCGGCTGCGCTGTCCTTATGGCGCTTCAGCATTTTTGTGATCTCGCTCTGGCAGTATTGCCCGAGCTTTTTCTTTTCTTCCTTTGTGAGCTGCGAGACCTCGATCGGCTCGCCGTATTCTAAAATTACGCGCGTCTTTTTAATCCACGGCTCATGTGCTTCAAACACGTCCGCGGAGCCGGTGATCGCCATCGGCACAATCTTGCAGCCGGTCTTCTCCGCGATCTTAAAGCTTCCTTCCTTGAAGGGGAGCATGTCAAGCTCATCTGTGCCGTGCCCGCGTCCGCCCTCAGGGTAGATGCATATGGAAATCCCGTTTCTGATGTGTTCGATACCGCTCAAAATTGTTTTCAGGCTCTGTTTGATATCGTCGCGGTCGATAAAGAGGCAGTAAAGCCGGCGCATCCAAGTGGAGAGTAGCGGGATGTGCGAAATGCTGTCCTTGGAAATATAGCCGGTGAGCCCGGGGCAGCGCGCATAGGAGACGACGATGTCAAAATAGCTGCGGTGGTTGCCGATATAGAGCACCGGTTCGTCCTTTGGCACATGCTCCTCTCCGATGACGGTAAGCCGGATCCCCGCGAAAAAGCAGACGCAGCGGAACGCCCACTGGACGGTGCGAAGCTGCCGGAGATCGGAGGCATAGCGCCATTCCTTTTTTCGGGAGATGAGCCATTCGACGCCGAGCACCGGAAGCCCGAGCAGCAGAAAAAGTACGACATAGAGCAGTACAAAAAATGTGCGAATCATATCTTTGAACCTTTCATATATATTTACAAATATAATGTCACATTATAACAAAAAATTACCGGTATGACAACGCAAAAACAATTTAATTTTTCAGGAGGATGCTATGGACAGAGTGAAACGGATGCTGGCGGCGCTGCTTGGCATATGCCTTCTGGCAGGCTGCGGCATTGAGGAGCAGCCCGCCGGAAAGGAGGCGGACCTGGAGTACACGCTGGTGGCGCAGACGGATATCCCGCAGGAGCTTTTGACGCAGATCGAGGGCGCGAAGACGGAGGAGATGAAGCTGATCTATTCCGACGGGGGATGCCTTTATCTGGTGAAGGGCTACGGCGAGCAGCCGGCAGGCAGCAGCATTCAGGTACTTGAGCTGTATCAGTCAAAGGACGGTATTGTTTTTGACACGCAGCTTGTGGGAGGCGGTGAAAACAAGGGAGAGGACACCACAAGCGCCTATCCATATATAGTGGTAAAGCTCCTGTGCGATGAACAAAATGTTGTGTTTCAGTGATTTTTCAACATTGACAGGATACTACATCTAGTGGTATACTGACTACGGAGAGAATTCATTAAAGCGTAGGAGGAGGGCAAAATGCGCAGCATTTTTTGCAGTGTCTTCCGACGAAATGCCCGTGAGTGGAAGCGAGCGGGCGCTACATTAAAGCATAGGGAGGAAAAAGGATGAAACAATCTGAAATCAGCAAGGTGCGCGCTTCGGTGCATCAGCGCCTTGGCAATAAGGTTGTGATTCAGTTGGATCGTGGACGCAACAAGGTTGATATTCAGGAGGGCGTCATCCAGAACGCTTATCCGAGTGTATTTACTATTCTGGTGGACAGCACCGACGGTCTTAATCCACCGCAGCTTCTGTCATTTTCCTATACTGATATCATTACCAGGGATATCCGTATGAAACTGTGCTGAGCGCACACTTATGCGAAAAGAATCGAGAGATTCGCATAAAGGCCTTCATTTTTGAATACTTATTGATAAGCAGGTCAAAAATGGAGGTCTTTTTGTATGGAATCAACGCAACATTTAGAGTGTGAACGTCAACAGATACATGTGATGCGTGAAAAGGGCAGGGCCGTCACGCAGATTACGCTGGACGACGACTACAATCTGGCGGAATACAAGCCGGATATTCTGAAAATTATCGAGGAAAAAGGGCAGGTGCGCATGGAGGAGGCGAAGGTCGAGAAGGACTTCGTGCGTCTGCGGGGTGCGCTGCAATTCGAGGTGCTCTACCGCAGCAGCCGGGAGGACGGCTCCTTTAACCATTTACAGGGGGAAATCCCGTTTCAGGAAAATGTGCGCATGGAGGGCTGTGAGGAGTACGACATGGTCTTTGTCAGCCCGGAGATCGAGGATCTCTCGGTCGGTCTGATCAACTCGAGAAAGCTGGAAATACGCGCTCTGATCACGTTACAGCTTCATCTGCGCCAGCCGGGCGTCCACAATCTGGCGACCGACCTTGCGGGCGGGGAGCCGGGAAGTGCGCAGGTGCGAAAGGAGGAGGTCACGGCGCTGGAGCTGCTTGGCCAGAAAAAGGATACAAGCCGTTTTCGAAGCGAGCTTACGCTTCCGTCCAACAAGCCGGGCATACAGGAGATCCTGTGGTACTCATTGCAGCCGCGGGGGCTGGAGAGCCGCATGGAGGATGGGAAGATCGGCATAAACGGGGAGCTGCTCATACATATGACCTATCGGAGCGCGGAGGATACGGAGCAGATGCAGTGCCTGGAGCTTGCGGTTCCGATGCAGGCACAGGTGGACGCGGCGGAAGCGGAGCCGGATGTGGTTTCCTGGGTGCGGGTGCGGCTCGTTTCCAGCGATCTTGAGGCGGCGGAGGATTTTGACGGGGAGGAGCGCCTGCTGCAGCTGGAGGCGGTGCTCGAGGTGGATTACACGCTCTGGCAGGAGCGCACGCTTACGCTTTTGCAGGACGTCTATGCGACCGGAAGTGAGCTTACATGTACGACAACGGACGTCACACTGCAAAAGCTGCTCGTCAAAAACGATTCCCGCTTCCGCATTAACGAGCGTATTTCTCTGGAGGAGGGCGGTCAGGTTATGCAGATCTGCTCCTGCGTGGGGACAGTCCAGGTGGAGGATGTGACACCCGGGCAGGGGCGGCTGGATGTCTCCGGTATTCTGAAGCTCAAGCTGCTCTACATTGCGGCAAACGACGAGATGCCGATGATGGCGGTAAACGAGACGCTGCCGTTTAACGAGGTCGTTGAGGTGGCGGGGCTTGACCCGGAGAGATCGAAGATCAGCTACGACCTTGAGGCGGGCATCGACCAGCTCACGACGGCGCTGCTGGATCAGAGCCAGGTGGAGTGCAAGGCGCAGATCCGGCTCTGTGTCATCGTTTTTGAGAACCATACCGTGAAAAATGTGGAAAAGATTGAGTCGGCCCCGCTGGACGGCGAGCAGCTTCGGACGCAGCCGGGCATGATCGGTTACATCGTGAAAAACGGAGATGAGCTGTGGGATATTGCCAGGGCGCACCGGGTGACGATCCCGCAGATCATGGAGATGAACGGGCTGACGGAGGAGACGGTACAGCCCGGGGATAAGTTGATGATTGTCAAGACGATCGGTTGAAATTCGCGCGCGCGCGTGTTATACTAGGAGCACTTGGCGGGAAGAGCTGTAATTTCGGATCAGAGGGAACGCCGACAGCAGGAAGTCGATTCTGAAACAAAGACCGTTATAAAAACGCCGGTGCCTGGCGAGGTATTTTCGAGCCTGGCATCCGTTGCGTTTTTATCCGAGCGAAAGCGTGTCTTTGTTCAGAAATGACTGATTGCTGTCGGCTGGTTAGCGGATGCTGGGATGATTTTGCAGCAGGCACACAGGGAGGAATTTTATGGCACGTGTGAGAAACGGGAAACGACTGCTGGCGGCGGCGCTTGTATTTGCGTTTGCGGCCGGCATGGTACAGAATACAAATGTGAACGCGACGACGATTCAGGATGCGAAGGATAAGATCAACGAGGCGAATCAGCAGCTCGATCAGACGAAGGGGCAGATTTCCGACATCGAGAAGCGGCAGAATTCGCTGCAAAAGGAGATCGATGCGCTGGACTCGGAGCTGGTAGCCCTGATGCTGGACATTGAAATCTTAAAGGACGAGATCGCGCAGAAGGAGGCGGACATCGAGAAGGCGACGGACGATCTCGCACAGGCGCAGGAAACCGAAAAGCGCCAGTACGAGAGCATGAAAAAGCGCATCCGCTTCATGTATGAGCGGGGCGACAACGCGCTCGTGGAGTCGCTGCTTGGCGCGGGGAGCATGTCGGACTTTCTGAACCGGGTGGAATATTTTAACCAGATCTACGACTACGACCGGGGAATGCTAAACGAGTATCAGGACACCGTAAAGCAGGTGGCCGACCTCAAGAGCACGCTGGAGCAGGAGCAGCAGGACATGCTTGCCCTCAAGGAAAATCAGGAGCATCAATCGGAAGAATTGCAGAAGATGATCGAGAAAAAGCGCGGCACGATGAGCGATTTTGACGCGAAGCTCGCGCAGGCCGAGCAGCTTGCTGCGCAGTACAAGCAGACGATCAAGGAACAGAACGATATCATCGTGGCGGAGCAGGCGCGCATCGCCGCGGAGGAAGAGGAACGCCGCCGCGAGGAGGAGCGCCGCAGACAGGAGGAGGAAGCGCGCAGGCAGGAAGAGGAGCGCCGCAGACAGGAGGAGGAACGTCGCAGGCAGGAGCAGGCGGCGGCAAATCAGGGCGGAGGCTCCGGCGGCTCGGGCACCAGCTCGGGCGGGGACGCCGATGCGGGCGGGGCAAACCCCGATTACCGGACAAACGTCAGCGGGCAGGAGGTCGTGAACTACGCGATGCAGTTTGTGGGCAACCCCTATGTCTGGGGCGGGACGAGCCTCACAAACGGCTGTGACTGCTCGGGCTTTGTGATGAGCGTATTCGGGCATTACGGCATCAGCCTGCCGCACAGCTCGGCCGCGCTGCGAAGCTGCGGACAGGCAGTCAGCTACAGCAACGCGCAGCCCGGCGATCTGATCTGCTACAGCGGACACGTGGCGATTTATATCGGCGGTGGCCGCATCGTCGGCGCACAGAGCACGGCGGTGGGGATCGCAACGCAGACGGCGACCTACCGGACGATCCTTGCGGTGCGGAGGGTTTTGTAGGAGCGGAGGTCAACGGTGATACCGCATGTGAGAAGGCGAACGCGCCGCACCATACAGGAGGGAAGCAGAAAAAAGCCATGAGGAACCATCATTTTTACCGGAGTCATGACTGCCGCAGATTTTTGTCTGTGGCAGTGCTCTTGTGTGTGCTTTTGTGTCTGGGAGGCTGCGGCGTGCGCCAGCGGACAATCGTTTTCAACGAGCATCTGGACGAGACGGCGCTCGTTTTGGACGGGCGGGAATACCCGCTGCGGGCGTTTGCCTTTTATGTCGCATACGAGGAGCAGCTCATACAGGAGCAGGCGATTCTGTATGACGCCAAAAATCCGAACGCATACTGGAACATCCATATGAACGGGCACTTTGTGCGCGTGCGCGCCCGGGAGGAGGCGATGAATCTCGCGATCCATGATTTTGTGCTGTATGAGCTTGCGGTGGAGGCGGGCACAGAGCTGAGCGACGAGGAGATCACATACGC
>CAMTZV010000027.1 GCA_947086625.1 uncultured bacterium
TGAGGGTGAAATAAAAGGTGCTGTACGAGCATGCAAGAATTTCAACTTATCCTTCCAGGAAACAGTCCAGTATCTGATTGACAATTTAAATCTAACTTTACAGGAAGCGGAAGATAATGTTAATTTGCATTGGCGTTAATCATATCCGGTCTTCCTGCGATTAAAATGAACAGCTCAAAGGGGCATAGTGTAAAAAACCATGCCTCTTTTTGTATGTCGAAGGCTATGATGAAGATTTGATATGTCAAAAGGAACAACATTTCATACAACATGAGCTCTCCGGTTTGGAGGGCTATTTTTTCTGCCTTGCCCGAAAAGGCTTATTCTGCGAGCATTTCCACAAGCACCTGCGCGCCGAGCGAAAGGCCGCCCGCCAGCAGAATGTGTCCGCCGGATTTCTTTTCCTCGCTCGATCGCCCCTTTCGCGGCAAGCTGGACAAATTTCAGGGAATCATATAGTATAAAATCGATGGATGAAACATGTTACATATACTGCGCATTTATAGACCGCATTGGAAACGGGGCGGATGATTATGAGGAGCAGCTGATGTCGCTACTGCTGGTTGTTCATGCGGCGGATATCGCGTGTGAAGGAGAGGAAATCCGCCCGCTTGCGGAGAAAATGGATGCGATGCTGCAAGGATTGTTTGATGAGGACGAATATGAGGAAGAAAAGGAAGCGCGTGAGCTGATGGAGGACGAGCGGTTCAGCCGGCTTATGAAGCTGATGATAGAGGCTTTTATGGTACCGGATGACGCGTCAGTATCTTCGGATCCGTCTGACAGGTATCACGAGTTTATGCAGATGGACGCGTTTCTCTGTCAGCTCGAGGCGTGGCCCAGGCAGCGAGGTGAATGGAAGCTTCTGGAAGAAGAATATCCGGTTCTTAAACGAGCCAGAATCCACTTGGGCAGGTTCAACGGAGTTGAAAGCCGATCGAAAAGTGTTTGATAGTTTTGCACGACAAATATCTGGGGGAGCGGGTGTATTAAAGTTCTTGCATTTGTTGCATAATTATGACATAATTATGTTAAAAAGGGAGGGCGAACAAATATGCCGTTGATTATGCCAATCAAAGATTTGCGCAACACAACCGAAATTTCAAATCTTGCACACAAAGAACAGGAGCCAATTTTTATTACAAAAAACGGCTATAGCGATTTAGTCGTGATGAGCAGCGAATTGTACGATAAATTTGCAAAAATCAATCGCATCGATCAGGCAATCTATGAATCCGAACAGGAAGTCTTAGATGGGGACGAGGCGGTAGATGCGGAGATTGTTTTTGCAGAATTGGAGAAAAAGCATTTTGGATAAATATAAAGTAAAAATCAATCCGAAGGCAATACGCGAATTGGATAGTATTTACGAGTACATCGCAAAAGAAAAAATGGCTCCGGAAAATGCAAAAGGGCAGATTGACAGAATTAAAACTGCTATTTTGCATCTGGATACGTTTCCGCAGTCCCGTCAGGAGCGCACCGAGGGGAGATATGCCGGGAGGGGCTATCGGCAGTTGTTGATCGACAATTATATGGCGATTTTCCGCATTGATGAAAACAACAAAACGGTCTATGTTGTTACGATACAATATCAGGGAAGGCGCCTCTAAAACTATGCCGCATCAGGATATGTGCGGCATTTTTTATCGCGGCAAATATGCGATCAGCTCCTCTGCTCTGCGCCTTCCGTATTTGCCTACGGCGCGTGGGATAAGGTGCAGGCGTTTGGCGCGTCAAAGCGTCTGGACGCGGCGCTGACCGCGCACGGCGTCCTCCACGAGTATATCGTGTGCGAGCACTCCGGCCACGGCCTGCAAAATGACAACGCCGAATACGTGCGCTACATGGAAACGCTCATCGCGTATCTGGCCAAATATTTGTAGAAGAAAGGCAAACTGAGGTGTGGACGATGAAAAAGGTCATGGAGTTTTCCGGTATCGGCGATGAGGAACAGAAGCAGTCGGTTGCCGGGTAGCTCGCCGATGCGGTTTCCGGCGACATGAAGTTTTCGCCGTGCGCGAAAATCAGTCCACGTTAATTTTCCGTATCACCCGGCAAGGGTTGCCGACGGCAAGCGAATTGGCGGGGATATCCTTTGTGACGACACTTCCGGCGCCGATGACACAGCCGGCGCCGATCGTTACGCCCGGGAGGACGATGACGCCGCCGCCGAGCCAGCAGCCGCTTCCGATTCGGATTGGCAGCGCGTAGGTGCGGCAGAAATACTGGCCGGTTTTTGCATCCCAGTCCGGCGTGAGCCGTTCGGACAGCTCCACCGGATGCGCCGCCGTGTAGAGCTGCACATTTGAGGCGATCAGCACATTATCGCCGATTGTGATTTGATTGCAGTCCACAAATGTGCAGTTCATGTTCACAGACACGTTGTTTCCTATATAGATATTTCGCCCGTAATCGCAGACAAATGGCAGCCTGACAGACACGTTTGTGCCGATGCCGCCAAACAGCCGCTTTAAGACGTCGGCCTTTTCTTCCTTCTGCTCATAGGCGAGCGCGTGGTATTCCTTTAACAATTCTCTTGCGCGGGCCTTGAAACCGAGAAATATCTGATCGTGGCAGTCGTAATATTCTCCCGCCATGCATTTTTCCAATTCAGTCATCGTGTCGTCCTCCTGAAATTTTGATACGATAATTATACTCACGAGCGATAACATTTTCAACATAGTTCGAAATATTGGCGCTCGTGAGTCGGCTTTGTTGGCAAATTTAAGTGCTCGTTCGTATATATAGTGTTTTCGCCGGTCTGACAACGGATTACTGAAAAGCCGCAGGCAAACTCCGAATGGGGCAGATTCCGTAACTATGAAAGCCGCAGGCTGAATCATTATGAAAAACTTGACATATGGTGTCGGGTTATTTGTGGTATACTGTGATTATCAGGAATCCAATCATCCGGAACGTACAAAAAGCTGCCACAGGGAAATTTATCTGAACAATGCGAACCGGGCGGAAAGGAGCAAACGCAAAACCATTTTGCGCTATGAGGTAGAATGATTTTGCGGCGGGGATAGAGGGATGCACTTTGTAAATGCGAAAAGTATTTTATCAGCTAAAAACGGCATGAATTTATATCGCGGCTGCTCGCACGGCTGTATCTACTGCGACTCGCGCAGTAAGTGTTATCACATCGAGCACGATTTTGAGGACATTGAAGTGAAGGCAAACGCGATTGAGCTGTTAGAGCATGCCCTGAAACGAAAGCGGGCAAGATGTATGTTGGGCACGGGATCCATGACAGACCCGTATATCCCGCTGGAAAGTAAGCTTGGGCATGTCCGCAAAGCGCTGGCTTTGGCAGATCGATACGGTTTTGGCTTCACGCTGATCACGAAATCCGACCGGGTATTGCGGGATTTGAATTTACTGAAAGCGATTAACGACAAAACAAAATGTGTGGTGCAGATGACGCTGACGACCTGTGAGGAAGATTTGTGCAAAAAAATTGAGCCAAACGTAAGCACGACGAAAGAACGGGTGGAAGCTCTAAAAAGGCTGCATGAGGCGGGCATTCCGACGGTTGTCTGGCTTTGTCCGATTCTTCCCTTCATCAATGACACGGAAGAAAACATCAGAGGGATTTTAGAATACTGCATAGAAGCGAAGGTTTTCGGCGTGATCTGCTTTGGAATGGGGCTGACGCTTCGCGAGGGGAACCGGGAATATTTTTATAGCCAGTTGGATCGGCTGTTTCCACACATGAAAGAGAAGTATATGCGTATGTACGGTATGCAATACCAAATCGGCAGCCCGAGGAACGACGAGCTAATGCGCGTATTTCATCAAATATGCGAGGACAACGGCATCCTGCATGATAACGCGAAAATCTTTGCGTATCTAAGCAGCTTTGAAGAAAAGAACAGTCCTGTCCAGTTAAATCTGTTTGAGAAATCCCCTTGACAAAGCAGCCCCTTCGGTATAGTGTGAAGTTAACTTCATATGAAGTATGCTTTATGTTCTGAAAGGTGAAGGAATGAAAACAAAGGTAAGAGAGCTCAGGCAGGCGGCGAAAATGACGCAGCAACAGCTGGCGGACTGCGTCCATGTCTCCGCGCGCACGATCATATCCATCGAAAAGGGGCAGTACAATCCGTCGCTCATGCTCGCCTACCGCATGGCAGAGACATTCGGCGTCAGCGTGGAGGAATTGTGCTGTTTAAAGGAAAACATGGAAATGGAGGATTAGCAGTATGAAAATTTATAACAAAAAAGGGTTTGCGGTGAGCATCCTTCTGATAGCGCTTGGGGTGTTTGATGCGGTGGGAGGCTTTATGGCGGATATTCTGGATGTGAAGGCGGTCATTGTGATCGCGGCTTTATTCGCGTTTGGCTTCGTCGGGGTGAAGCGCAGCCTGTCGGAAGAATTTGCAAGGGAAGATAAAATTGAGGAGTGCGACGAGCGAAACCGGCTGATTGAGCTGAAATCGAAGGGCATGACCCTTCGGCGGAAGCGTATAGTGAAGGATGAGCGAGATGAGCAAATAGTCAGCCGTTCCAAAGGCATGGCACTGGACTTTATGATCGCCGTGACCCAGATTTTGACGGTTATGTGTCTGATCAAAGGAAATCCTGCATGGAAGGGAAGCTTCGCGCTTCTGTTCCTTGGAGGTGCTGTGCAGTTTTTGTACAAATTTCAAAGTTATGAGGCGAGGCAGTACCTGGCTGCCGGGATCGTGGCTGGTCTGATTGGCGTTTTCATGCTCGTTTGGTTTGGGATTACAGGATAGAAAAATGGGGAAGGCGTCTAAGGGAACAAGCAGGGAGGGAAAAGAACAATGTCTTTGATACTGTCAGGTGACAGCGCTTATCCCATCAGCGCTGCCTTCCACAATGAATATTATGCGCTTTACGACAAGCCGGTTATCGTATCCATGAAGGACGGGAGACGCATAGCGGGCATATTTGCCGACGAGTTTTTTGAGGACGAGGCGATTATGATCAGCCTGCCCGGAGAAGAGGCGCCTGCCTTTCTGAAAATCAGCGACATCGAAACGATGGAGACTGACGACAGAAGAAAGCCTACCGGAGAGTGGATTTGTGAGCATAAATAAGCCACAGTATTTTTTGTGTATATTCCATGCTGTGATTGATGCTTAAGTCTCCGTGTGTGTACTGCGGTAAAACTTCAAGTGCCGAATTGCTGATTTTTTGGTTCAGCAGGGCGGCGGATTGCTTTAAAAGCCCCCGTTCTTTTTCACCGACGAGTATCAGCGTTTTTGCCTGGCAATCAGAGATTGTGTCTTTTAGCCGGTAGTTGGAATTTGCTTTTAAAAAAGAGATCATATCTTCTTTTTTTATGCGGGAGCTGTCTTTAAAATATGTTTCAAATAATTCTGCGCGGATATGAAGTGATCGAAACTGCAATTTTGCAAACCAGCGCTTTTTTATGAGCGGATAGCAAAGCGAGCATGCGGGCGCAATGAGAGCTGCCGTCAGCTTCATCGGCGTCACCAATGTGCTTTCTATGACAGCGAGATCACAAATGTCTTTTCTTTGCGAAAGCATTTCTACCAGTATTTGTCCGCCAAGCGAAAGGCCGCCTGCCAGCAGAATATGGCCGCCGAATGTCTCGTCGATGTACGAAATGATTTCTTTAGCGTTATTTTCAATAGAAGTAAATGGCGTGCGGCTACCGGCATGTCCATTCAGTATCGGAATCACAACATGATAATGATGTTCGAGTGATTCTGCGGTCTTACTGTAATTCCACCATGAAAGACCTCCGCCATGAAGAAGAAGGATTACATCTTTATTTGTTTTGCCGAGTTCAACTGTTTCCATTGTCAGCCGTCCTTTCGCAACCGTGCTTTCTACTGATATTATTATACCGTTTCCGAATATTTACATTAGCTCGCTCTCATACATAATACCAGAAAAGGGAGGCCATTTGTGCAAATATGCCTAAAAGGCATTCCTTGAAATGCAAAACGAGTATTAGACACGCGTGGTGAATTTTTATAAGATAGAAATGGAAAAGCAGACGGACGCTGCTTTAAGGAAGGAACCCGTGGACAACTGGATGAAAAAGAACAAATGAACGAAACAGGGGAAGGAGAAAAATCAGATGAAAAAAATATGGAAAAAATGTTTGCTGTGTATCATTTGCGCGCTGCTGATCGCCATGCCGCTGGCAGAACTGCGTTCGGCCTGCATGGCAGAGGCCGCCGGGGGAAACTCTGCAAAGACGTCAAAAACCGGTTCGGCCCTTTCGGTGCAGCTTCGGATCGGGAAGACGAATGTGACAAAGAAGACCTGTACGATGAAGGCCGGGACGACGAAAACTATAAAGGCGACGGCATCAAAGAAAATCAGCTCCGTGACATATAAGAGCAGTAATACGAAGGTGGCGTCTGTCAGTAAAAAGGGAACGGTCAGGGCAAAGAAGGCGGGGACGGCAAAGATCACCGCGACGGTTAAGACAAAGCAGGGGAGTAAATCCGCCTGGGTGAAGATCCGGGTACGCGCGGCGCAGCAGGCGCCGGATCCGCAGCCCGGCCCGGCAACGGACGAAAGCAGCATTTTGATTGTATATTTTACGAGGAGCGGCAACACGGAAAAAATCGCAGACATTATCAGTGAAAAGACCGGCGGCAAGAAGGTCAGGCTGGAAACGGTGAAAGCTTACCCGCAGGACTATGACAGTCTTCTGGATATAGCTATGGAGGAAAAAACAGGTAACGCACGACCGGAGCTGAAGACGAAGATTGCGCATATGGAGAATTACGACACCGTGTTTGTGGGCTACCCGATCTGGCACGGAGACGTGCCGATGGCAGTCCTCACATTTTTGGAGGAGTATGATTTTACAGGCAAAAAAGTGATCCCGTTCTGCTCGTCCGGGAGCAGCAGTCCGGACACAAGCTTTGCGCATGTGAAGGAATCCGCAAAGGGAGCGGAAGTATCCCGCGGCTTCTGGACGACGAGCGCAGGGCTGGGAAACCTTGCGACGAGTGTGCCGGCATGGCTGGACGGACTTGGAATGACATGGAATGAAAAAAAGGAAGGAGCGGAGGAAAACACGATGAAGGTCACGGCAGGAGGCACCACGTTTACGGCAGCGCTTGCAGATAATTCTTCTGTGACGGCTTTAAAGGAGCTGTTGAAAAAAGGGCCGCTCACGATCCGCATGAGCGACTATGCAAGTATGGAAAAGGTCGGCCCGATCGGGACGCATCTCCCGCAAAATGACGAACAGATTACGACGGGAGCAGGCGACATTATCCTTTATCAGGGCGATTCCCTTGTCATTTATTACGACACCAACTCGTGGAATTTTACAAGGATCGGAAAGATTGAGGGCGTAACGAAGGAGGAGCTTTTAAAGGCGCTTGGCACGGGAGATGTGACTGTTACGTTTTCTCTGCAGCAGGGCTGAAAAAATGGATTACTACAGGACACATCCGGAGTCATAGCTGGCGCGATTCAAAAGAGATAACCCCATAGGGGGCTTGCGGCCGCACGGAGCGTCTGATAAAATTTTCCTGTTCCTGAGGACTATGCAGAAAAAATGACAGGGGAAGATGACTCAATGAAGGAAAAAATGTTAGCGTTTTTGCTTGCGGCCGCGATGCTGACGGCGCTTGCGGGGTGCGGCAATGGCAGTGCGGGAGAGGGCGCGCCGCCGGCGGACGGGCAGGGAACGGCGGAAACGTTGCCGGGTGATGCGGGGGAAGATGCGCCGACGACGCTCATCTACGGCAGTGGCGATTACACGCGCATCAATCCGGCGCTGGATGAGCACGGGGAGATCAATCTTTTGATTTTTGACGGGCTGACGGCACATGACGGGGATAACGAGGTCGTTCCGGCGCTCGCCAGCCGATGGGATTACGACGCGGATACATACACCTACACGTTTTATCTGCGGGAGGGTGTGACGTGGCACGACGGGGAGCCCTTTACGGCGGACGACGTGAAGTTCACGATCGAGGCGGTCATGGACCCGGAAAACGCTTCCGAGAACGCGGCGGATTTCGAGGACGTGGAGGAGATCACGGTCGTTGACGCGCAGACAATTTCGTTTCGGCTGAGTGCGCCGAACGCGGCGTTTACCTACTACATGTCGATGCCGGTTCTTCCGCGCCACCTGTTAGAGGGCGAGGACATGCAGACGAGCGATTTTTTCCGAAGTCCGGTGGGCACGGGCCCCTACAGGCTCGTGTCGTGGGATGCGGGTGCGGCGATCACGCTCGAGAGAAACGAGGATTACTTTAAAGGCGCGGCGAAGCTGGAGCGGATTATCTTTAAGATCGTGCCGGACGATAATGCGCGGGCGCTTCAGATGCGCACGGGAGAGCTGGATCTGGCGCAGCTTGCGCCGAGGGACGCAGCAAATTTCGCGGATGATGAGGCGTACCGCGTCTATGAGATGACGACGTCGGACTACCGGGGGATTCTGTTTAATTTTGCAAATGCATACTGGCAGAAAAACCGCGATCTCATCCCGGCGGTCTGCTACGGCATCGACCGGGATGCGATTGTGAAAACGGTGCTGCTCGGGCAGGGTATGAGCGCCTATGGGCCTCTGCAGCGCAATCCGTATGATTATGCAGACGTCGAACACTACGATTACAGTCCGGGAAATGCGAGGAGCGTGCTGGAGGAGGCGGGCTGCGTGCAGGAAACGGACGGGTTTTACTATCGCGGCGGCGAGAAGGTCGGCTTTACGATCAGTGTCAGCGCAGGCGATCAGGTGCGGCTTGACATGGCGCAGATCGCGGCGCAGCAGCTGAGGGAGATTGGCATGGATGTGCGGGTGGACGTTCCGGCGCAAATCGACTGGGACGCGCAGGAGGCTTATCTGATCGGCTGGGGCAGCCCCTTTGACGCGGACGACCACACGTATAAGGTGTTTGGGACAAACAAGGGCGCCAACTA
>CAMTZV010000028.1 GCA_947086625.1 uncultured bacterium
GATCCAGTATACTGTCCTTTGCTTTTTCAAAATTTTCTTCCTGCTCAGAAAATTGATTTTCCTCTTCATTCTGTTTTTGAAGCTCTGCGGCAATCTGATCTAATTTTTCTGAGCTATAATCCTCGCGCATCGCTTCTCCCAAAAATCCCTTTATCTGTACTTTTGCATCTTTTTCATAGTCCTTTTCTAAACCCTGCGATTCCTCTAAAATGCTGTCGATCAGCTGTGTACTGGAGCTCTCCAGTTCTTTCGTTCTTATCCCTCGCCTGCGATCCAGCTTCTCCACCCTTCCTGAAATTCTTTTGTTTGATTCTTCTATCACACTGTTCAAAAACATATATACCATCTGGCATTTATTATATGCAGCATGCTTACTCGCAAAATTTTCCATTTCCGATTCCACACAATACAACCCACTGTTTGCATAGATCCGATCATGACATTTTTCAGAATAAGAGGCGGCGTTATTTTTCAACTGCTCCGGCATGATGTTATAATCATATAAAACCATGTAGTCTTCATCCTCGGGATCTGCAAACATGTCTTCCTGCAAGCGGTATGTTTTCCTGTAATGCTTGTCTGTCAATTCGCCATTTTTCTTTGCTCCAAGTCCCATAATCGATGAAACAAAATAAATTCCGGCTGCATACATTTTTTCAACCGCAGCATATTCCAAAATCTCTTTTATATGCTCCTCCGAAAATCCATCCTCCGGCAGATCCGAGCTGTCTGCCTTGTTGAGCACAATCATTGTAAAACGATTGTCTAACGCCTTTATCTCAAAAATTTTATCGCAAAGGCTTGCATTATCCTCGCTGTCGATGGCATCATACTGGGATACCCAAACCGGAATCCCATTTGAAAATCCTTCCAGTGCTTCAAAAAGTACCTTTGCATGCTCGGCATTTGTTGCGGAATTGGAGCCCGGCGTATCAAAAATAACAAAGTGATTGTGCGATTGGCCCAAAACTCCATTTTTTGCAAACGGTATCTCCAACTCGATGACACTTCCCAGCGTCTTACTGTCTTTATCCTTCTTTCCGATATTGTTGATCGTCTCCAGCGCGCATTTGATGTAAAAAAACATATCTGGTTTTTTGCACTCTTCGAGCGCACACATGACCTGCTGCGCCAGCTCGCTCTGCGTGTCTCCAACCGTAACCCTGCATTCCAAACCCTCAAAGGAAAATTCCGTATTTTCCTCTTTATACTCAAACCGCACCTTAGCCCGATCTGCCTGCGACGACCGCACAATTTTATAAACCCGCGCTGTGATCGGATCCCCTCCGCTCGGCAAAATCTCTCCTCCGATCAGCGCATTAATAAACGTTGATTTTCCTGCGCTGTAGTTTCCAAAAACACAAATTGGAATTATATCATTTAATGTGTCAGAAACTTTGTTTAAATCCTTTATGACATTCGCATCATCAGAGACAACGCTTTTTATTACCGGGTGAACTCTCTCAAATATTTCTTTAATATCGTCGAATATATCCCTCGCATTTTCCAGCACATGTTCTGTTCTGGAAAGACAAAGCTTTTCCCTCACATGTTCCTGTTGACATGCATTCTCCAACTCCATATAGTCATCTGCCGTTCCTTCAAACAGTAATTCTGTTTTCTCCTTTCCGGTATCATATTCGGCAATAATAATATCTATGATTTCCTTTATCTTAAAAGGGAAAAACGCTTTCTCAGACTCAATTTCGCGTAAACGGCTGTTTACACTGTGTTCCCTGATGTCCTCCCATTGTCCGTTCCCTTCATCAAAATAAAAAAAATGAATCTGTCTTTCATATGGATTGCTTACTATTTTTATTTTTGCCATGGCTTTCTCTCCTGTGTAGGCTCGTTATTTGTGCATTGCGTCTTTTCTCATGTTTTATCGTGTTCACTTTTTATTTTAATCTCAATTCCGGACAAAAGCAATAGCTGCACGCAACGTGCAGCTATTTTACACTTCATCTTAACTTTTTAATTCTTTTACTTCTTCAGCATCCGCGACATATACACAAGCATCCGGTCCACAAACGCGTCCTTCTGCTGCTTGTTGCAGTTCGCGATGTAGTGATCCACGTCAAAGTCCGATTTCAAGCCGGAGCCGGTGATCAGATACGTCGGGTCGATCCCGTACTCGTGGTAAAGGATGAGCAGCTTGTCCGCCGAAAGCCCGGTCGCCCCGGACTCGTATTTGCGGTAGTGCTCCTCCGACACGCCGCAGGAGACGGCGATCTCCGCCCGCGTACGTCCGAGGTTGTTTCTCGCCTCCCTGAGCCTTCTTCCGATCTGTACATTCGCGTCTTTTCTGTATTTGTCCATCACTTGTACCTCCTCTTCTGTGTAAGTGCCCGTTTTTCTCTGTTCGCGGCCATTTTGACCAAATGCCAGTGTACTAACTCTCTTCGCAATAAAAATGAAAATACCGTTCTTTGAGCGGCCGATACGCGCCCCTTGGCAGAAAAATCAGCTTCCCGTCACTCATGCCGATCTCCTGCGCGCTTATATTTTCCACATGCTCCAGATTCACAATATAGGCGGCTCCCACTCTCACAAACTCCTCATGCTGTGAGAGCGTCTCGTAAAGATCCGTCATGGTCATGTGAAGAAGCTGCTGTGAACCGTCCGAAAACTGCACGCACTGGCTTTTTCCCTGCGCCTCGCAGTATATGATATCGCTTACCGCCACGCGGCACATCCTGCCATTGATGCGTAAAATCACATATTTCCTGCGCTCCCGCTCAAGATTCCCGAAAAATTTCTCCAGCATCGGAAACAGTACCTCGCGCGTCACAGGCTTGACGAGATACTGCGCGGCGTCCACGCGAAACGCATCCAGCGCATGTTCCTTTGACGTCGTGAGGAATACGAGCCTGCTCTCGTTTCCCATCCCGCGCAGCTCCTGCGCCGCCTCGATCCCCATCTTTTTTGGCATGTAAATATCCATGAAGATCAAATCCGGTGCATAGCTCTTTTTTGCGACCATGCGCAAAAGCTCCTCCGCACAGCGGAAACGCTCAATCAAAAACTCCATGTCCGCATGCTCCCGCTCATATTCGCCAAGCAGCTGTTCTGTTTTATCCATCTCTGCCTTCTCATCATCGCAGAGCGCTATCTGATACATCATTGATTCACCTTCCGGCTAAAAAGTCTGGTCTGCTTTACCCCCCCCGAATTCGGAAACGAGATGGGTTCCTCCTGCGGAATGTTCATAATCAGGCGGAAAACAAAAACGCCGTTCTCATTTTTAAAATCGTATTCTCCGTCGTAATGATCCGCAATCCGGATGATACTCAAAACACCCACGCCGCCCGTGTCTGACGGCTTTGGTCTCCCGTTTTTGATCTCAATCTCACACCGACACGAATTGCGGCACGAGATGACCAGCTTGTTTTTCTTGACCCGCAGCATCAGATGAATGAAGCACGCCCGCTCCCGCGCTTGCTTTTTCACCTCCATGCACCCGTAAATGGCGTTTTCATAGGCGTTTGCCAGGACCGTCACGAGGTCGATGCCCGGAATACCCGGATCCTTGCCAAGCTCCACGTCCAGCCTGACGTCAATCTGCTCGCGCCTGGCTTTCTTCGTGTACGCCAGCAAAATGTTGTTGACGGCGTTGTTGGCACAGATGACCTCCATGGCGGGCAGATCCGTTTCCTGTTTATACTCATTTAAGTATTGCAGAAGCTCCTCATTCTGCCCGTTTCTGGCATACTCCGCGATAACGGCGTTGTGATGGCGCACGTCGTGACGGATGCGCCGTCCCGACTCCACGGACTCCTCCAGAAACTCCATCTGGCGCTCCAAAAGCCTGTGGTTGAGCTTCATATACTGGTTTTCCCTCCGATACTCCTTCTCCTTTCCGATGTGCAGATAGAGCCGGAATACCAGAAGCTGCAGCGCCCCTGTCAGAAAGAAATTCATGAAGATCTGAAAGAGGCGGTAGGGCGTCTGCTGCCCGATGATCGTCGGATTAAAAATAAACCCGATGCCAAAAAGCAGGCTGATGACCATCACGGCAACGCTGGCATTGTCCAGCTCATTCTCCACATAGTCGTCAAAGGAGTGCATCGAGCTTCTCACATACCGCGCGATGATATACGCCATCGCGAGGATCAGCACGAGACGCGTAATAATATCCGCCCACACATTCCGATTGAACAAAAGCACGGATACCTCGATCCCGCCGATGACAAACACTGCCAGAAGGTAATAGGTGAGCGCAAGCTTATACACCGTCAGGAACACACGGCTCCCGCTCATAAACACCGCAAAAATCGAAAAACACAAAAACATTACCATGACCGCCAGCCGCACATAGCTTTCCCGGTTCAGCACATACCAGACACATGAGATCACGGTAAACACGATGCCAAAAAGCGCGTATCCGATCACTGTCCACCTGCGGCAAAAGCGCGGGTGGCTCATCTGCGAAAACAGCAGCATCACGCCCCCGAGACTGATGACAAACCGGATAAAAGCGACCGGTACCGAACCACCTAACATCCCTGCACCTCCCTTTTCCTCTGCGGCCTACACCTTAAAGGAAGCAACAATCTCGTTTAAAAGCCCGCTCAATCGAAACAGCTCCTCCATCTGCGCCATGACTGCCGCGCTTGTCCCGCTTGCCTCTCCCGCGCCCTGCTCCATGTGCTCCATGTGCTCCGCGACGCCCGCCACCAGCTCCGTAATTGCAAAAATCGACTCATTGATACTGGTCATGCGCGCGCTCATCTCCTCAGAGGATGCCCCAAGATCGCTCGAAATATCATTGTAAAAGGCCGCGTCCTCCTGATACATCTGTGCGAGCTGCGTCATGCCCCGATAATCCTCCATGACATTCTCGTTCATGAAGCTGAGCAGGCCCCTCGAGCTTTCCGACAAAAAGCCCACGTTGTCGATCACGCCCTCCGTCACCTGACGGATCTTATCCACCGCCCGCTTGGAATCGTCGGCGAGCTGGCGGATCTCGTCGGCGACGACCGCAAAGCCTCTGCCCGCCTCGCCGGCGCGCGCCGCCTCGATCGACGCGTTTAACGCCAGAAGATTCGTCTGCGAGCTGATGGCAAGAATCTCCTCCGTGAGCGTCTCGATGTCACGCACCCTCTGGCTGTCCGTGATCGCCTTTTCCAGCTCGCCCCGCGTCCTTTCATAGAGCGCAACGGCCCTGTCTGCGGACTGCTCGGACGTCTCGCGCTGCTTTCCCGCGCGCTCCATGATATCGCTGGACTGCAGCGCCGCCTCCTGTGCCTTTTCTGCCACATTCTCGATCGCGCTTCCAAGCTCCTGCCCGTTGCTTCTGATCGATTCCGCCAGCTCCTGCGCCTGCTCGGCCTGTCCCGTAACCTGGCCCGCCAGCTCCGAGATACCGGCGATATCCTCATTTAAGACCGTCATCCTTCCGGACGTCTCCTCCGCGATCGCGCCGATCTTTCCAGCCTCTTCCTTTGTGCTTAGGATCGTCTCCCGGATGTGCTGGCGCACCTCCGCGGTTGCCGTCTCGATCTGCTGTGTCTCGCTCTTATACTCCGCCGGTATCGCCGTCTCACACGCCGCATTTTCGGAGAAATCGCCGGATGCAAACTGCTTGAGCATCTGAACCGGAGCGAGCATTCTTCCGATCAGACTCGCCATAAACAGCGCAACGAGCAGAGTCAGGACAAGCGCCACGATTGCCGTGAAAAGCAGCATCGTGATGAGCGAGCCGACGACGTCCGCCACGGGCTTTACAACGCCAAGCCGCCAGCCGCAGCCCGTGATGGCGGAACCGGCAAAATAGCAGTCCGCGCCGTCGTAGTCATCCATCCGCTCGATCCTGGCCCCTGGCTGCTCCAGCAGTCCCGAAAGACCCGGCATCGTGTCCGCTACCGCCACCGCGGCCTCCTCGGTCGGTTCATAGTCCCTGTTTTTGTGTGCAACATAATTTCCGCCGCTGTCCGCGAGAAAACCGTAGACGCCCGGCGTGTCGCTGATGCTTCCCGTCAGCTCCGTCACCGTTCCCAGCGTGACGTCAAGTCCGATCACGCCCACAAGCGCGTCGTCGATGTACACCGGGGCCGCGATCGTCGCGCACATCTGCTCCGTGAGCACGTCCCAGTACGGATCCGTCACGATGACGCTCCCCGTTTCGCCCGCCTGCTGATACCACCCGCGCGCGGTCGGATCGTACCCCTCCGGTATGCTCGCCTCCCGGTTCGACTGAATAAACCGCTTGTCATCTGTCCCGCAGTAAAGGTTTAAAAGCTCCGTCCGTCCCGCTGCATGGATGTCCACGACCGACTGGATGAAGTCGCTGTCCATGCTCCGGCCCGCCGCAATACTGTTCGCCGCACCCGCCGCCAGCATTTTCTCGTTCTCAATCCAGGTATTGATCTCCTCCGCGTACCGGTCCGCGTTGAGCTGCAGTGCCTGCTTCTGATCGCTGATCATACGCCTTCCCGCCACGACAACGATCCCCGCCGTCGTCACCAGAATGCTTGCGATCACAATGCCAATCACGCTTGCCGTCAGCCTTCCCTTAATTGTTCTGAACATGATTTTGCACCCTTTCTTCATCTGTAACATTTTGTAGATCCGGTTCCCCGCTCAATCCATCCTATCATACCAAAGCAGGCACAAAAAAGAAATCCCTTCGGCATAATCTGCACTTTTTTCGGCATAGATTGCACTTTTTGGAGAAATTTACTAATCGAGCGGGGAAGGTTCATGCGGGCCTGTGCACCATAAAAAATGCGGCCGTTACCGACCGCATTTTATCTCTGTTACCTATTTTTTCTTTGAAAATGTGAGCTTTAATTTCTGCTTGGCGCCGTGGGGCAGGATATATTTGAGCTTATCCTCGCTCTTTCGCATCACGGAGCACTCGGGATGGTCGCGGTGCAGATGGATCGCGTCAAACTCGCACTTCGTCGTGCAGATACCGCAGCCCACGCAGCGGTTTGCGTCCACGATCGTCGCGCCGCAGCCAAGGCAGCGCGCCGTCTCCGCCTTCACCTGCTCCTCCGTAAAGGTAAGCGCCGCGTCGCGGAAGGAGCGCCTGTGATCGATGTCGTCCGCGTGCCCCGGGATCTGGCGGCTCGAGTTGTCGTAGCTCTCCACCGAGATGTCGTCCTTGTCCAGCTCCCGGTAGGCAAGCTGGTTGCGCCCGATCGTAAGCGATGAGTGCGGCTGTACGAACCGGTGGATCGAAACCGCGCCCTCCTTTCCGGCCGCGATCGCGTCGATCGCGAACTTCGGCCCGGTGTAGACGTCGCCGCCCACGAAAATATCCGGCTCCGCGGTCTGATACGTCTGCGCGTCGGCTACCGCGCCGTTTCCGCGCCCGAGCTCCACGCGCGAGCCGTCCAGCAGGCCGCCCCACTCGATGCTCTGGCCGACCGACAAAAAGACATGGCGGCATTCGACGGTCTTCGTCTCGCTCTCGTCATACTTCGGGTTAAACCTTCCGTTTTCATCCTTGACAGAAACGCAGCGCTTTAAGACGATGCCGCACACCTTCCCGTTCTCGGTCAAAATCTCCTTCGGGCCCCAGCCGCAGTCAATCGCGATGCCTTCCTCCTCGGCCTCGGCGATCTCTTCCTTTGATGCAGGCATCTCGGCGCGGCTCTCAAGGCAGTACATCGTCACACTCCCGTCCCCGCAGCGCGTGCTGTCTCGCGCCACGTCGATGGCCACATTGCCGCCGCCGATGACGACGACGTCTCCCTCAAGCGGGAACGCCTCTTTTGCATTGACCTCGCGCAGAAAATCCACCGCCGTCATCACGCCGTCCGCGTCCTCGCCGGGCACGCCGGCCTTCCGGCCGCCCTGACAGCCGATCGCCACGTAAAACGCCTGATAGCCCTGCGCGCGCAGCTCGTCTAAGGTGATATCTTTTCCGACCTCCACACCCGTTTTGATCGTGACGCCCATCGCGCGGATCACGTCGATCTCCGCCTCTACGACGTCCTTTTCCAGCTTAAAGGAGGGGATGCCGTACACGAGCATACCGCCGCAGCGCTCCTGCTTCTCGAAGATCGTCGGGCGGTAGCCCTTCTCCGCCAGATAAAAGGCGCAGGAGAGCCCGGCCGGACCGCCGCCGATGATCGCGATCTTTGCGTCGGCAAAAAAGTTGTCGTCCAGCGAGGGGATGACCTTTTTCGGTATGTAGCGCTCCTTTTCGTCCAGATCCTGCATCGCGATAAACTTCTTGACCTCGTCGATGGCAATCGCCTCGTCGATCGTCCCTCTTGTGCAGGCGTCCTCACAGCGGCGGTTGCAGATATGCCCGCAGACTGCCGGGAGCGGATTGTTTTTCTTGATGAGCGCGAGCGCGTCGCGGTAGCGTCCCTGCGCGGCGAGCTTTAGATAGCCCTGCACCGCAATGTGCGCGGGACAGGCGGTTTTACACGGCGCAGTCCCGCTCTCGTGCGTCTCGATCCGGTTTTTGTCCCGGTAATCCTCCGTCCACATATGCGGCCCCCACGGCTGCTCGGACGGAAGCGGCTGCTTCGGGTATGTCACCTGTGAGCCGTCCTTTTTGCACAGCTTCTGGCCGAGCTTTAACGCGCCCGCCGGGCAGTGCTCGACGCACCGGCCGCACGCCACGCAGTTTTCCGTCTCCACATGCGCCACATAGGCGGAGCGGGACATGTTCGGCGTGTTGAAAAGCTGCGACGTGCGCAGCGCATAGCAGACGTTCACGTTGCAGTTGCAGATCGCAAAGATCTTGTCCGCGCCGTCGATGTTCGTGATCTGATGCACGAAGCCGTTCTCCTCGCCCTTGCGCAAAATCTCGAGTGCCTCCTCGCGTGTGATGTAGCGGCCGCCCTTTCCGGTCTCCACGACGTAGTCCGCCATGTCGCCCACGGCG
>CAMTZV010000029.1 GCA_947086625.1 uncultured bacterium
ATCTCCTCATAGTAGCGCTCGTTGTATTCCCTCTGGCTTCTGCCCTTCTGAAAATCCTGCGTCCAGAACTCCTGATCCTCCACCTGATGGATCGAAAGGATGACGAAATCAAGGGGATATCTCGAAAAGAGCGCTTCAAACAGCGGGATCGTGTGCGTCTGGACGCCGAACTCCAGCCCTGCTTTTATACGGATATCGGACGCATACATTTCCCGCAGATCCCGGATCTTTTGAAAGTACCGGGGATAATCCACATTCGCGAGCGGCTCGCTCCCCCGGTATACAATCGGATGTCCGCAGTCCCAGTCCTCCTTGATGCCGTAATCCACGTGGTCTGTAAAACAGACCTCATCCAGCCCCATCGTGACGGCGTCCCGCACGACCTGCTCCATCTCATAAACAGAGTCGTCGCTGAATTCTGTGTGTACATGATAATCGATAAGCATTGTCTTCTCCTCAGGCTCTGTCTGTAATGCAGCCATATTCCTCCGCCATATGTATAGTCGTATTGTATCATACCGATCAGGTATCGGCAATGGAATTTGTTCTTCAGCGCTGTCCCTATCCGCACAACGCAAAATAAGCGCCACCGAATTCTTTTTCTCTTCGATGACGCCTATTTTGTTGAGTCCTCCGTTTTCATTGGACCGTACCTCTCTTTCTGAAAAATTATAAAGCTTTTCTCTTACGTGTCCTTTGGTCCGTACCTCCTTTGCTCAGATTTCTGGATCGTTCGGTCTATTGTTCATTGGACCGTACCTCCTCTATTTTTTGCCGACCATCCCGATTTCCCGTCCTCATCCATTCTCATCTTCTTGACTGTAAACCTTCGGTTTCATCTCCCCGGATACGCGTCGCTCTGAAAATCTTCCCTCTGGAAATCCTCTCTCCGCGGCCTCCGCTCCGTCTCATCTGCTCCTCTGTGGTTTCAAATCCTCTTCTCGACGTCCATCTCTGGTCAGCTTGTTTTAGGAATCTTCATCCGATCGGAAGCTTCCTGTGGGAACCGATTCTGTGGAACCCCTCTGTTTTGTGTCTGTTGTTTTGATGAGTTAATAATAACAGCTAATTCTCCATTTGTCAACCAGTTTTTTTAAAATTTTTCGGATATTTTTGAATTTTCTCAATATTCAGACAATTCAGTCAACAATATGCGACAATTCCTTTCGTGGGCAGCGCGCCGTTTACGCGCGCTGTCCCTCCTGCCGTGCCGACAGGTAATTTGCGAACTGCTGCGCCGTCCGCCCCGAAATGCCGCCGTGACTCAACTCCCACTTGTTCGCCTCCGCGCAGATCTCCTCGTCGGACAGCGTAACGCCAAGCCTGCGGGAGAGCTGGATGGCGATGTTGAAATACTCCTTCTGACTCGGCTTCGAGTAGTTGATCGTCACACCGAAGCGGTGCACGAGCGAGAGCTTCTCCTCCATCGTGTCGGACTGGTGCATCCCGTTCTGGACAACGATATCGTTCCGATCCGTCCAGTTCTCCTTAATCAAATGCCTGCGGTTGGACGTCGCGTAGATCAGGATGTTTTCCGGCTTCGTCTCCACGCCGCCCTCGATGACTGCCTTTAAAAATTTGTACTCGATCTCAAAATCCTCAAACGAGAGGTCGTCCATATAGATTATGAACTTGTAGTTGCGGTTTTTGATCTGCGCGATCACGTTGGAAAGGCTTCCGAACTGATGCTTGTAAATCTCGATCATGCGCAGACCGCGGTCGTAAAACTCGTTGACAATCGCCTTGATGCTTGTGGACTTGCCGGTGCCGCTGTCGCCGAAGAGCAGGACGTTGTTGCACTTCCTTCCCTCCACAAACGCCTCCGTGTTGTCGATAAGCTTTTTCTTCTGGATCTCGTAGCCGATCAGGTCGTCCAGCACGACACTGTCCATATTGTTGATCGCCTTGAATTCCACACGCGCCGACCCTTCCGGACAGTGCAGGCGAAATGCCCGGTTCAGCCCGAACATACCCACGCCGTAATCCCGGTAAAACCCGGTGACGCCCGCAAAAAACTGGTCCACCGTCTCCGCCTCGGCGAGCGTGCGGGAGAGCGCGCGCACCTTCTCGCTGACGCTCCTGTTGTACATCAGCTCCGGCTTCTGGATCGCGTGGTAGTGCGAGAGCTGCGTAAAGCAGTCGATGCCGAGCATCTGCTCCAGATATGTAAAGTCATAGTGGAACAGCTCGTAAAACGCCTTGAAATCATTTTTCGCAAAGTGGTTCACGCTCGCGGCGGCGCTGGCGCCGATCTTCTCGCACGTCAGGCTGAACGGGTTCTCGTCCATCATGAGCACGAACGTGAGATAGTTCTGCCAGAGGTTCTCGTCAAAGCCGTAATCCGTCGCCACCATCAGGATCCGCTTGACCTGCCGGTACACTCTGGTCTTTAGCTTGATCCAGTCGCAGCCGCGCTCCAGCTCGCCGCAGATATCCGCGAGCTCCATCAGTATGCTGTCGTGCGGCATATCGCCGTACATAATCAGTTTCGATAAAATGTGATTCATAAGCTCCTCCGTCTTCTGCTCTATACCTCGTCGCGCTCCGCTGCCCGCTCGGGCGCAGCCTCCAAAATAATGCCGCGCAGCTTTTCCAGGTTTTCCCTGTTGTTCGCCGCGATAAACGAGATCTGCCTGCCGTAATCGATGCTTTCATCATAAACGCTCGCCACACAGCCGCCCGCCTCCTCGACGATGACGCGCCCCGCCGCGTGATCCCACGGGGAGAGACTGAGCTCCGAAAAAAGCTCCGCGCGTCCCGCCGCCAGCGCCGTCAGCTCGATGACCGCCGAGCCGAATCTGCGGAAGTCGTCGCACTGCGCGTACACCCGCTCCAAAATCTGCGCGTTGACATGCGCCAGCTCCTTGTGATAGCACGAGAGCGAGGTACAAAAAAGGCCGTGCGCAAAATCGCAGTCGGACACATGGATCGGCCTGCCGTTGCACGTCGCACCCGCACCCCTTCTGGCGGAAAACAGCTCGCTTCGGTACGGGTTGTACACCACCCCGATAAAGGGCTCCATGTTCCGGTACAGCCCGACGGAAACGGCACTGCACGCCAGATCGCGCACATAGTTCGCCGTGCCGTCAATCGGATCGATCATCCACAGATACTCCACACCCGCATGATCCTCCCCGCTCTCCTCGGCGATAAAGCCGCTGCCCGGCATGAGCCTTGTGAGCTGCTCCTTTAAAAAACGCTCCACTGCCACGTCACTGCTCGTCACCTGATTCGCGATCGTACCCTTGCTCTCCACGGTAAAATCGCGCGTCATAAACGATGCCGCCTCGCGCACGATCTCCTCGATGTTCTGCTGTAATACGTTCTCTGTCATTGTTTCTTTTCCTCCACTGCATGTTCCCTCAGATAATCCGTCCATCTGGCATAGTGCTTCGCGTACAGATGTACGTCGTCAAACGTCAGCTCCTGCGCCAGCGCATGGTTCTCATCCTCGAACAGCTGCTGAATATTAAAATAAAAAATATGGATGCCGTCGGTCAGCTTTGAGATCGCGTAATTTTTGTCGCGGATGTTCGTGTTGTTGAACACCGGATCGCTTTTGTCCTTCGCAGGACTCACACCCATGATCGAGTGGACGTAGATCACCGCGTCAGGCTGCCACTTGCGCAGCTTCTGCAGCACATCCTGATACGCCTGTGCAAACCGGTCTGTCCCGCCGGTCCCCAGCTCGTTGATGCCGACCATCAGGTATATTTTACCATAAGTATGGCGCTTTAGCATATCTCCAATCGACACTTTTTTTCCGCTGTCCGCATCCTTTATAAATTTATCGTCCAAAAGGTCGTAAACCGTCAGTCCCGGCTTTGCAAAAAACGTCGTATTGTGAAGGCCCGCGTAATCCTCCATGCCCTCCATGCGCGAATCACCGATAAACACGGCGTCATCAAAATAGTCGTCCGACACCTTCACATAGTCGTACTCTGTCGTCAGCGGGATCTTGCCGGGATCGGTGTAATACGGGGAATCCGTCTTCTTTTTGTCGTAGGTGATGTACTCCGGCTTCACCTTCTCTGGCGCGCCGCCCTTCGCCCCGCCGGACTTCTCCCCGGGCACTTCTTCCTGCGAAGCCTCCTGCGGTTCCTCCCCGGCGCCCGCTCCTTCGCCGTCATCCAAAGCCGCAGACGCATCCTCCTCCGGCTCCCCTTCGGGCAAAAGCTCCGGCTCCTTCCCCGCAAGCTCCTCCCTTGTCAGCTCCGGCGCGCGGTTTGCCGCCAGCGCACCGCCGTATGCGCCGTAAGCCGTCAGCTCCTCCGGCACTTCCTGCGCGTTCTCCTGTGCCTGCCGCTGCCCGGCCTGCTGCTTTAAATCAGGCAGATATTTTCCCGCTGCCAGCACGCCCCAGACGCACAAAATACAGATTGCAAGCGGACACTGACGCATTGCTCTTTTCCATTTTTTCATCCTTTGTCTCCTTCTTTCCTACGCTTCATCGATTTGTTATCGTATACGCAAAACCCATTTCGTTTCCTGATATGCCTCCGGCAGGATGCGCAATTAAAACCGAAAATACAAAAACGGATTCGCCGCACCCTGATGCAGCTCGTACACGCTCAGCCAGAAAACGGCCAGGCAGATAAAGACGAGCCACCATGTCTGCTTCAGCGCCCGGTAAAGACGCACCGGAAACCACGTGGCGCACAGCGCGCACACAAGAAACAGCCAGCCGTAATCCTTCAGGTAACGCACGAGCTGCTCCGTCCCCACCATGACCTCCCCCGCATGAATGCCCGCCATCTGCTTCAGATAGACGGCAAGCTCCGAAAGATCCGTGATCTCAAACACCATCCAGCTCACCGGCACGAGCAGCCATACATACAGATGCCCGAAGAGCGCGTGGCGCTCCAGAAACCTTCCGTAAAAATTTTTTTCCAGCACAAGCAGTACAAAAAATCCGAGCCCCCACACGATAAAATTCCAGCTTGCCCCGTGCCACAGCCCGGTGAGCGCCCACACGAGAAACAGGTTGCACGTCGTCCGAAGCCCGCCCCTCCGATTCCCGCCGAGCGGGATGTAGACGTACTCCCGAAAAAAGCGCCCGAGCGTGATGTGCCACCTCCGCCAGAAGTCCGTGGCGCTTCTCGCCATATAGGGCACATTGAAATTGCGCGGGATGGAGAAGCCCATCATCCGCCCAAGCCCCATCGCCATCAGCGAGTAGCCCCAGAAATCAAAATAGATCTCAAACGAAAACGCGATCGCGCCCATCCATGCAACCGGCGTGGAGATCGATGAAAAGCCGATGCCCTGCACCTGGTTCCAGAAGATCGAGATCTTATTTGCAAGCAGCACCTTCGACCCGAGCCCGAGGCAGAACAGCTCCAGTCCCTGCTCGATCTGGCGCGCCGTCAGTAAACGTTCCTTCAGCTGCGCGGACACCTCCCGATACTGCACGATCGGCCCGGCAACAAGCTGCGGAAACATACACACATACGTGCCAAACTCCAGAAACGTCCCCGGGGAAGCGATCGTCCCCACATACAGATCCGCCACACAGGAGATCATCTGAAACGTGTAAAAGCTGATGCCAAGCGGCAGCGCCAACCCCAGAAACGGAAGCAGCTTTCTCCCTGCAAGCGCATTCACATTCGCGGCAAAAAAGTCAAAATATTTAAACACAAACAGCGCGCCCAGATCAAAGATCAGCGCAGCGGCCAGCCAGACACGCCGGCCAGCAGCACCACGGGCCGCCGCCATCCTGCGCGCCGCACCGTAATTGACGAGAATAGAGCACAGCATAAGCAGAATATAAAACGGCTCTCCGAGGGCATAAAACACCAGGCTTCCCAAAAACAGCACAGCGTTGCGTCCGTATGTGGGCATCACAAAATAACATAGAAAAAACAGCGGTAAAAACCGGAAAATAAAGTCTATACTGGAAAAAAGCATCTTTTTGAACCTCTTTATGTAAACAACTTTATGTAAACTTGTCTGATTACTAAGTTTACCGTCCGCGCCTTTAAAAGTCAATACGTTTTCTACTCGAATAGACACCTTTTTCTCCGAGCGGTTACAGCCGCCGGACAGACATTTTTTCTTTTCGGTTGAATTGTGTGCAAAACGGATGTAAAATATGTATATCGTTCAGAGCCAGGGCAATTTGCCCGAAATACAGGAAGTCGTGCTTGCATGAATGACTGTATTTCGGGAAATTTCTTTGGCGGATACGCCACAGCCTGGCTCTGAACGGTTCGGCCATCGGCTGAGTGATGCGCGAATCATGCTTGCATGAATGAGCACATCGCACAGGCGATGAGCAGCGCGCCGTCTTATGAGCAAAGTTAGCTGCGAAGCAGCGGGAAAGCGCTGGAAGCGCCTTTGCGAATGGCACGGCCGAACGCAAAAATATGGACAACATCAAGCGAGGAACCCTTATGAATAAGAAAGAAGTCATGGAGATCAAACGGCGTTTCAAAAAAGAAGACTGCACCTTCACACGCATGTGCGGCTGCTATGTGGACGCCGAAAAGAATAAGGTCGTACGCTTCGGGCAGACCTTTCTGAACCTGGAGGAGGAAGAATTTTTCAAGTATCTCGATATTGCAAAAAAGGTGCTCTCCGGCAACATCGGAAACAACCTGCTCACGCTCGACATTCCGCTCGAGGAGGAAAGTGCCGGCGGCAGACAGCAGTTTTTGATGGGGCTTCGCGAGAGCCGCCTGAAAAACGACGACCTCATGGAGCGGTTCTATGATATGGTGATCGAGAGCTACGACTACGCGGGCAACTACCTCATTCTCGCATTCCACGACGCCTACGACGTCATAACGAAGACGAAGGACAACAGCCGTCTCGACGAGTCCGAGGAGGTCTACGAATACCTGCTGTTCGCCATCTGCCCTGTCTCGCTCTCAAAGCCGGGGCTGGGCTACCGTGCGGACGAAAACCGCATCGGCCCGCGCATCCGTGACTGGGTGGTGGGAATGCCGGACACCGGATTCGTATTCCCCGCCTTTAACGAGCGCACCACGGACATCCACTCGCTCCTCTTTTACACACGGGACACGAAGGAGCCCCATTCCGAATTTATGGAAAACGGACTTGGCTGCGGCCCGAGACGCACCGCAACCGAGCAGAAAAACCTCTTTTCGCATATCGTGAAGCACGCACTTGGAAACGACGAGGAAAAAAGCGATGAGGCGCTCTATGAGCTGCAGCAGAAAATGAGTGACTACATAGAAGAACAGGAGGTGTACGTGGACGAGGAGACCGGCGTCATTTTGGAGGGCGAGGAGCTCTCGAAGCTGATCGCCGACACACGCATCTCCGACGACGCCGCCTCCTGCATCAAGGAAGCCTACGACAAGAGCTTTCACGATCAGCTTCCCGAGGTGTCGCATCTCATCGATCCGAAAGCCCTGGAGGAGGGCGCGCGCGTCCGCGAGCAGCAGGAGCTGCGAAAGGAGGTCGAGCAGCTGCGCCAGCAGGTCAGCCGGCACGATACGGACGACGACTCCGACGACACGGTCAAAACGTACGACGTGATCCTGCGCGTAAAGCCGGAGAAGGTCCCCCAGATCCGCTCCCAGACAATCGACGGCAGAAAATGCCTCGTGATCCCGCTGGAGGAAAACGAGCACGCCGCCGTCAACGGAGTAAACACAACCGTATAACCCTCAGGCGGGCAGGAGCGCTTTTCCCCTGCCCGCTGTGCGTCCGCATCGAAAAAGCGCTGCGTGCCGGCAGCCTGCACACCGCTACATCTGTAGACGAAGCGCCATATTTCCCAGAAATTCGGCGTTGGTAGGCCTGCCCTTTTTCTGATCAAACGGAAACGGGTAACAGCTGCTCAGCTCCTGGATCTTTCCCGCCGCAAATGTCACCTCGATCGCATTGCGCAGCGCGCGCTCCACGCACTCCTTTGTGGTGCCCCGATTTTCGGCAATCGCCGGATAGATGTCCCCGGTCACGCGCAGGGGTGCGCCTTTATTTTTCATAATCATCACGATGCCGTCCGCCGCATAGAAAAAACCGACCTGCTTGCGCCGAAAGCCCATCTTCTCAAGCTCACTCTCCACATATTTCCGCGTGATCTCATTCGCCTTTTCCTCGTTGTAGCGCTCCATCAGATCAGTGCTGCCGCTTTCGTTCAGCATTTTCTGGTACGGATATATTTTTTCGATAATGCTGAGCACCTTTCCCGCAGAATAGGAGCTGTTTGTCTTGCGGTAAATATAATCCGCCCCGTGCCCGCGCATATAGCCGAGCGTTATACTGGAAGCCGTATTTGTGACAACTACGATAAAGGGCTTTTTTCCCCCGCACTGTTCGATCGAATCGAGCAGCGAGACTCCGTCGCCCTCACTTAATTCAACATCCAGAATAATCACATCCACCTCGTGTGTCTGCAGATATTCAAACGCCTCCCGCTCACTTCCGGTATCATATACAACCGCAAGCCCCGGCCGGCGCAGAGCAACCGTTCGGAAGCTCTCGCACACCTGCGGATCATCCTCTACAAGCATAAGCTTTATCAAGTCCGGCATAGACGCACTCCTCTTTTGTCTTTGTCATTATTACCCTCGATTGACAGGGGCAACTGAATTATAAACCCTTTTCATGATAATTATCAAGTATACCCGCTGGTGGTTCAAATGGCACGCAACGATTCGGCCTGCGGCTTCCCGGTTACGGAATCCGGTTAAATTTAAAAAATCACGCAATCTGTCAGCCATTTTCATCACAGGTGATAGTGCTGTCAAACACGTTATTGATAAGATGCTTTTATACCCCCGG